>JAYVQD010000560.1:0-3561 GCA_043777275.1 Nitrosomonadales bacterium | reverse complement strand
CTGATCGGCGCTGATCCCGCGCCCAACACGCCGGAGAAATTCGCCGCGTTGATACGCAGTGAAAATATCAAGTGGGCTGAAGTGGTTAAGCGCTCCGGGGCGAAGATCGATTAAACCTCAAAATTTTCCTCCTTGTCGTTCCCGCGCAGGCGGGAACCCCTAAGACAGCAGCAGTTGTGACGGCTTATGGATTCCCGCCTGCGCGGGAATGACGGGGATAGTATTTAGACGTTGCCGACCGCCACTCACCCCACACAGGAGGACACGATGAAAATATTGCTTCTTCACACAACCGCCTTGGCACTCCTGCAAACCGTGGCCATCGGCAACATAATGGCGCAAACCGCTTCGACAGGCGCGGCACAGGCCTACCCCGTCAAACCCATCCGCATGGTGCTGCCGTTTCCGCCCGGCGGCCCCACCGATTTGCTGGGTCGTCAGATTGCACTGAAACTTTCCGAAAACGTGGCACAACCCGTGGTGCCCGAAAACCGCCCCGGTGCGGGCGGCAATCTCGGCAATGAACTCGCAGCTAAAGCGCCGGCTGACGGTTACACCATCGCCGTGGCCTCTAACGTACTCGCGATCAGCCCTAATCTTTACCGCAAGCTCAACTACGATCCGATACGCGATTTCGCCGCGATTTCACTGGTGGCACAGGTGCCGAATGTGTTTATCTGTCATCCGTCGATCCCCGCAAAAAATCTTAAAGAACTGGTCGCCGCCGCGCGCAACGCACCGGGCAAGTTGACCTTCAGTTCCGGCGGGCTGGGTACCGGCCAGCATCTGGCCGGCGAAATGTTCAAATCCTTCAGCAAGCTCGACACGCTGCATGTGCCGTACAAAGGCTCCGGTGTCGCCATGCTGGGCATGATCGGCGGCCACGTAGACATGATGGTGATCGGCGTACCGCCCGCGGTGCCGCACATCCAAAGCGGTAAGGTCCGCGCGCTGGCGGCACTGTCGGCGGAACGGCTTGCGGTGTTGCCTAACGTGCCCACCTCGAAAGAATCGGGATTCCCCGGCTACGAAGTCACCAGTTGGTACGGCATCGTCGCGCCCGCGAACACACCGCGCGACATCATCACGCGCCTGAATGCCGAGCTGGGCAAAATCGTCACCGCACCCGACACGCGCGAACGCCTGACCAGCGGCGGCTTTGATCCGATCACCAGCACGCCGGAGCGCTTCGGCGAATTCATCAAAAGCGAAACCGCGCGCTACGCCAAAGCTATTAAGGACGCGAAACTGGAATTGCAGCAATAAGTAATGTCATCACACATAGAGAGACGCATGACATTGACGCACGCAGTGAGCGTACTCATTCTGCTGCTCACCTCGCTGCACGCGCCTAACGCGTATGCGCAAACCGCTTCGACAGGCTCAGGACAGGCCTACCCAACCAAATCCGTGCGCGTCATCGTCGCCAGCGGCGCGGGCGCGGGTGGATTGATCGGCCACCAGCTTGCCATCAAATCACCGGCGGACGGCTACACCCTCATGCTCGGCGGCGGCTCGATGGCCGGCGCGCGTTTCGTCAACGCCAACGTCAACTACGACGTGACGCGTGATTTAACGCCGGTGTCGCTGATCGAGACCTCGCCTTTCGTGCTGCTGGTACATCCTTCGCTGCCGGCGCGCAATGTGAAAGCGTTCATCGCCTTGGCGCGCGCACGTCCCGGCACCATCACCACGGCGAACCTCGGCGTCGGGCAAATGCCGTACTGGTGCAATGCGCTGCTGCGCACCATGGCGCGCATCGAGACGGTTGACGTTCCCTACAAACCGGCCCGGCGGCCATCGTCGATTTGATTGCCGGTCAGGTGGATGCGTATTTCGCTCCCTCGGTCAACGCGATATCCAGCCGCAACAAACTGCGCGTGCTCGCCATGCCCGATGTGCGCGAGCGCATACTCAAAGCCGGATCGGAACCCGCGCCCGGCACCCCGGAGCAATTGGCAAAGCACATCGCCAATGCGGTTGAACGCTTCGGCAAAATTGCGAAGCAGGCGAGGATTCAACCGCAGTAAGCGGCAACCTTCTTTCAACTTAAGTAAAACAAAAATTTTGCGAAACACACTCTGGTATTTACGCGTTGGCGCTGTTGCACTGTGGCAGTTGTCGGGCAGCGCCACCGCCGCCTTCCCCGATCGCCCGATACGATTTGTGGTGCCGTTCCCGCCCGGTGGTTCCTCCGACACCGTGGCGCGTTTGGTAGCGCAACGCGCAGGCGAGCAACTCGGACTATCGGTGGTGATCGATAACCGCTCCGGCGGCAGCGGCGCTATCGGGGTGGAAATCGCGGCGCGCGCCGCGCCCGATGGACACACCTGGGCGTTGGGCACCACCAGCACGCACGCGATTGCGCCCGCAACGAACCCCGGCGCGTACGATCCCGTGCGCCATTTCACGCCGGTGACGCTGCTGGGTGATTCGCCGTACTTTGTGCTGGTGCATCCTTCAGTGCCCGCGCACAACGTGAAAGAACTGATTGCCCACGCGCGCGCGCATCCGGGAAAACTCAATTACGCCTCGGCCGGCAATTCCAGCCTCGCGCATTTCGCCGGCGCGCTGTTTCAGAGCCGCGCGAAAGTCGAACTCACACATGTGCCGTACAAAGGCTCTGCCCCTGCGCTGATCGATTTGCTGGCCGGTCGCGTGGAAATGCAATTCGGCAGCATCCCGCCCGCGCTGCCGCATATGCAGGCAGGCCGCTTGCGCGCGCTGGCGGTCACCAGCGCGCGGCGCATCAGTGCTGCGCCAGCGGTGCCGACGGTGATCGAATCCGGGTTGCCGGACTATGAAGCGGTGTTGTGGATGGCAGTGCTGCTGCCCGCGGGTGCGCCTGCGGGCGTGGTCAACACCTTGAATGCAGCTATAGTCAAAGCCGTCAGCGGCCAACGTGATGCTTTGCTCGCACAGGGGTTGGAGCCACGCACCACCACGCCGCAGGGCCTGGACGTGATGTTGCGCGATGAGTTGCAGAAGTGGACCGCGGTGGCACGCGGCCTGCGCTGAAACGGCGAACTAAAACCCGTACAGTTTCGCCGGGTTATCCACCAGAATTTTCCGGCGCACTGCCGCATCCGGCGCCCACGTCGGCAACCAATTCAGCACCAGGCCGTCATCCACCGGCCACAGCGGCGTGACATCGGTGGGCTTGTTGCCGGAGCCGGAATTCGGATGCGGCCAGTTGGTGCCCCACAGGATGCGATCCACGTTCGCCGCGATCAGCATCTGCGCCAGCGGCGTGAAGTGGCCGTAGTTCTCGCGTGGACCGGCGGTGACGGAGATTTTTACGAAGGCCTTGCCGGATTTCACCAGATCGACCAAATCCGAAAAGCCGGGTTGCTGCACACCGAGTTCTTCTTTTGCGCCGCCGTAGTGATCGAACACGATCGGCACGGGGGATGCCGCCAGCGCATCTTTCATCGCGGAAATCACCGCCAGCGAAGTATTGATCTGCACATGCCAGCCGAGGTTTTTCACGCGATCCGCAGCGGCCAGAAAGCGCTTGCGCGCGACCGCCGGATCGCTGATGCCGCTGGTGGCCAGATTCAG
>JAYVQD010000559.1:0-3576 GCA_043777275.1 Nitrosomonadales bacterium | reverse complement strand
GTAGAGCGTGCCGTCGCTGAAAGTCATGGTGCCGACCGTGGCATCAGTGCCTTTACATAGCGGCCCCAGCGCCTTATCGACGGAGCGCGCGTAAATCTCCACCGGCGTTTTGGCTTCCATCATCCACATCACAATGTCCAGCGCATGGGTGCCGGAGATCACCATCGGCGAGTTGAGCGCGGGGTCGCTCTCGCGCTGGTAGTTGTTGATCGCGACCATGCGATTGAGAAAAGCGCGCGAACTGACGGTGGTGATATCACCCAGCGCGCCGCTTGCCACTTTTTCTTTCGCTACCAGCCAACGGCGGCGAAAACGCTGCGTGTAGCCGATCAGCGCATCGACACCGGCTTGCTGTATCAGCGCGAGGACTTTTTCGGATTCGGCAAGGTCATTGGAAATGGGTTTTTCGATCAGCAGCGAAATCTTGTTGGGGTTTTCCAGCGCCGCCAGCGTGGGGTCTGCGTGCAGATGGCCCACGGTGGAGATCAGCGCGGCGGTAACTTCGGGGCGCTTCAACAACTCGCGGTAATCGGTGGTGACAAAATCCGCGCCGATTTGTTCGGCAACGAATTGGCCGCGCGCGGGGTCGATCTCGGCGATGCCGATCCAATCGACCTGCGGAAAGCGCGCTGCAATCTCGCCACGCATGAGGCCGACGCGACCGGCGCCGACGATGGCCAAGCCAATACGCTGAGGGTTTTTGTGTTTCATCCGTCTGGCCTCGTTTTTTGAATGACCATTTTGCCACGGTACCGCGGCAGATCGCGATTCGTTTCGCGCTCGCCGCAACCGCGCAGGTCGGTGATAATCTTCGCTGCCGGCCATTTTCGCCGCCCTTGGATGACAACGATGAATTACACCCGCACGCTCATCGGCATGCTTACCCGCCTGATTCCCGCGCTCGCGCTCATTGCCTGTGTGGACGCATCCGCGCAGTGGTCGCCCACGCGCCCGGTGCGCCTGATCGCGCCGTTCCCGCCCGGCGGCACGGTGGATGTGGTTGGGCGCATCGTTGCCTCGCGCCTGCCCGAGCGTTTTGGACAAGCCGTGGTGGTGGATAATCGCGGCGGCGCCAACGCCATCATCGGCACGGAACTCGCCGCCAAGTCCGCACCGGATGGCCACACCATTTTGATTGTGCCGGTCGGGCACTCGATCACGCCGTCCGTGACGCGCAAGCTGCCGTACGACACGCTGAAAGATTTCGCCGCTATCGGTTTGATCGGCAACGGCGCGTACGTGCTGGTGGTGAATCAAGGCGTGGCGGCCAAATCGGTAAGCGAGTTCATCGCGCTGTTGAAGGCGCGCCCCGGCCAACTGAATTACGCGCTGACCGGCTACGGCAACGCCACGCATCTCGCGGGCGAGTTATTCAAGGTGCTGACCGGCACCGACATGGTGGGCGTGAACTACAAAGGCGGCGGCCCCGCGTTGACTGACCTCATCGGCGGTCAGATTTCGGTATTTTTTTCAGGCGTGTCATCGGCGGGCGCACAGATCAAGGGCGGCAAAATCCGCGCGCTGGGCGTTACCACCACACGCCGCTCCGGCGCGCTGCCCGACGTGCCGACCATCGCCGAGGCCGGCGTGCCCGGCTACGAAGTCGATGGCTGGTATGGGCTGCTCGCGCCTGCGGGCACGCCCGCCGCCATCATCGCGCGCTTAAACCGCGATCTCTCGGCCACCGTTGCCACGCCCGAGATGAGCGAACGGCTGCTCGCGGCGGGCATTGATGCGCGCCCGTCAACACCGGTGGAATTTCACCAGCGCATCGCCCGCGATATCACGCGCTGGTCGGAAGTGGTGAAAAAGGCGCGCATCACGATTGAGTAACGGACGAATTTCTGCAACCACATCGTTTTCATCTACCGAGGAGAAAGCACCATGATGTACACCTGCACACCCCAGCACGCCGCCACGTCCGCCAGCGCCACCAAAGCCGCCAGCCGCAAAATTGTTAAGCGTCCTAAAGGTAGCAAAGGTAGCAAAGGTAGCAAAGGCGACAAAAAAAGTTTAGCGGTTGATCTGCACTGCCACGTGCATACGCCCGCCGCCGAAACCATTGCCAGGCAGAGCGCGGTGCCGCACGGCGATCCGCTGGCACAGTTTGGCAGCCAGCGCACGGCCGACCGGCAAAAGGCGCTGCGTCAGGAAATCGACGCCAAGCTTACCTCCATCGAAACACGCCTGTCGGACATGAACAAAATGGGCATTGATGTGCAGGCGATCTCGACTTCGCCCGCGCAGTATTACTACCGTATCGAGCCGGAACTCGGGCGGCTGGCCTCGCGCGCCACCAACGAACGGCTGGCGGAAATTGTGTCGCTGCACCCGGATCGCTTTGTCGCGCTGGCCACCGTGCCGATGCAGGAGCCGGAATTCGCGGTGCAGGAGTTGGAATACTGCATGAAGAAACTCGGCTTTCGCGGCATGGAGATCGGCACCAACGTGCGCCGCGCGGAGCTATCCGACCCGCGCTTTGAAAAGTTATGGGCCAAAGCGCAGGAACTCGGCGCGGTGATATTTCTGCACCCCAGCGGCTTTACCGACACCAGCCGTTTGAAAGAACATTTTCTCACCAACGTGATCGGCAATCCGCTGGATACCACGGTGGCGCTGGCGCACATTGTTTACGGCGGCGTGCTGGAGCGTCACCCGAAGCTGAAATTCGTCGCGGCGCACGGCGGCGGCTACATGGGCCACTACCCGGCGCGCATGGATCACGCCTACCGCGTGCGCCCCGAGTGCCACGATCACATCACGCGCCCGCCGAGTTACTACATGAAGAAGATTTACTACGACACCATGGTGTTCGGCGAAGCGCAGTTGGAGCATCTGGTGAAGCTGTGGGGTGAAAGCCATGTGGTCATCGGCACCGACTACCCGTACGACATGGGCTACTACAAACCGGTGGATTTTATTGAGCGCACCAAGTCGCTCACGCGCAAACAGAAAGATGCGATTCTCGGCGGCAACGCGGCGAAGCTGTTGGGGTTGAAGCCGTCGAAGTTGAAGTAGGCGGTAGATTCGTGCGGGCGCTCAAAGGCATCAAGGCCGTCAATCTCAAGCGTGTGGTGGCGGGGTTGTATGGCGGGAGAAGCACGCTTTGGATTTGTCGTAATGAAAGACTTGACCCCTGCGTTTGACCCCTGCGTTGCGAGCGGAAAATCCTCCTGGCGCGCGATGCCGAAAGTGCGGCACAACCACGCGTCGGCATCCACCGTGGCATCAGCAGTCAGCGCGGCGCGCGCCAACATCGACTTGAGTTGCGGCGCATCCACCGTGCGCCAAAAGGCTGCGCCCAGTTCGTGCGGCGGAATCAGATGCGGAATAAAGAGGATGCAATCCATGGGGTTGCGCGCGAGTGTAGCACCCGGCGCTGCTAAAGGATGAAGGACGAGCAAGGGCGCACTTGAAGCGAACTAGTTCGTAGAATGTGGTGAGCGTAGCGAACCGCATCGCTCGTGCGATGTGCTGTGCGCCAACGCGCAAGGCTTCAGCTGGAACAAAGGCGTGCGCTGCGAGGCCGATGACCGGCAAGGCATCGAACAACTGTGCCGCTACATCACGCGCCCG
>JAYVQD010000558.1:0-3578 GCA_043777275.1 Nitrosomonadales bacterium | reverse complement strand
CGTCGGATCGCAACTGGAAGTGGTAGGTCTTGGAAATCGCCAGCGCGAGTTCCAGCACATCGATGGAATCCAGCCCAAGCCCTTCGCCGTAAAGCGGCGCCATGGGGGTGATTTCAGCAGCCGTGACTTCCAGATTCAGTGTGACAACGATCAACTGCGCCAATGCCAGTTCATCGACGCTGGCAAGTTCGGTGTCCAGCTCGCACGTTGCCATGGCCTGATTCACGCTATGACTTTCTGCAACCACGGGAGAGCATTCTTGTTTAAGGGCTGACATCTGGGCACCCGTTGCGAATAACACATTGAAACTACGAAGTTGACCGGTTTGCTGTGCATAGAGGTCATGATAATGTCCTCACCGGTAAGTTCTGTACGCTATCGAACATAGCTATCGTTTCTTGCACGAGTCCCTCAGCGGCTTGTATGACGAAGGTTTCGCCGTCTAAGTCCAAAATAAAAATAATATGTAACTATATGTTTTTAAAGGAATAATTTAAAATTCCAGAAAATGGAATCTGTAACATCTTTCGATTGTCAGTCCGTACGTACGCGTCCGTCCATTCGCAGCGGGCGCTGCTCGCTATGTCCCGGCCTCGCCGTACGACGAAAGCGCCTCCGGGCAAAACCACGGCAGGGTGAATCCGTTGGCAGGGTCGTTCAGCGCTTCAATGCCGATCGACGGCGGCGACGATTTAACCGCACCGAATATGGTGGCAAACGACACATCGGCGGCATCGCGTCCGGTGCCTATTCTGACCAGCCCCATCGGCGGCGAAACCCCGGTCGGCTCGAACAAATACCAGCGATCGCCGAGAAACACTTCGACATACGCGTGAAAGTCATTCGGCCCCATTGCCGGGTCGGCGCCATAGTCGATACCCGTAACGAAGCGCGCCGGAAGGTTGAGCGCCCGGCATAACGCAATCATCAGATGCGCAAAGTCACGGCATACTCCCACCTGCTCAGTAATGGTATCGACCGCTGACGTGCTGTCATTCGAGCTTCCCGACAGAAACTGCGTCCGTTGACGAACCCAGTCAAGGATCGCCTGCGCCCGCCAGTACCCCTGCGGCAGATGCCCGAATTCCCGCGTTGCAAACCGGCGCAGGCGGTCAGATTGACAATAACGGCTGGGATAAATATAGGGCAGCACCTCGCGCGGCAATTGTGCAATCGGCACCTCCGCAAGACCCGCCGGTGCTGCGCTGTGATGGGTGATATCGACTGTGGCGTCGTAGCGCACCGCCAGCGGCCCCGGCTCGGCTTTGATCCGCAGGTAGCGGGTGCCATAGGTCGGATCGGTGTAAATCACCGGCGCTACGGGCTGGCTGATCGTCAGCGCCTCGGTAACCACCGATTGGCAGCGCGTTTTTGCCGCATGAATATTAAATATGAAGTCGCTTGCGTAACCGGCGACCTCGTATTGGAGGCCTATGGAAAAGGTAAGCCTGATCATCAACGTCGCTCAGCTCGGCAGTCCCTCAAGCAGCGACGACAGGTCCTCGGCATGCTCTTCCTCGCTGGCCAGTATTTCTTCGAGCATGCGGCGCGTGGTCGTATCCTGGTCCGCCAGATAACCGATCATTTCGCGATAACTCTCGATGGCTATCCGTTCGGCGATCAGGTCTTCCTTAATCATCTGCTTGAGTGTGTCGCCTTCGGCATATTCGGCGTGACTGCGTGCGGCCAAGCCATCGGGTGAAAAGTTCGGCTCGCCGCGCAACTGAATGATACGTCCGGCAATGAGATCGGCGTGCCGCATTTCCTCGTTCGCGTGTTCGAGAAACTCGGCGGCAACGGTTGCTGCGTGAATGCCGGTCGCCATAAAATAGTGGCGCTTATAGCGCAGCACGCATACCAGTTCCGTGGCCAGCGCTTCATTCAACAACTTGATGACGGCCTTGCGGTCGGCAGTGTAATTCGAAGTAACGGCGCCTTCATCAATGTGTTGCCGCGCGCGCTTGCGCAACGTGGTGATATCGGTGAACGTCGGATGCGCGCCGGATGCTTTTTTTACTTTGCTGGATTTCATGGCCTAACCTCTGGTGATGATAGAAACACGCTCCTGCACACGCAGTGGCAGGAGCGCGACGTATACCGGCCCTCCGGCCTTTAAGCTTTAAGCCGCATGCGCCGGACGGCGCACACAGCACTAACGGCTATCTGAGGCGTATATCGTTCTTGACCGCAGTCACCCCTTGAATGCCACGCGCCACTACCGACGCCTGGGATATGGCAGCCTGATTACTGACAAAGCCACTGAGCTGCACAGTACCTTTGAACGTTTCGACATTGACCTCTCTCGCCTTGACCGTCGGATCTTCGACCAATGCCGCTTTTACCTTGGTCGTGATCCAACTGTCAGTGATGTATTCCCCGGTGCTCGACTTTGTCTGCGTGCCTGCACAACCCACCATCGATGCAAAGACGATGGTCAAGACAATAGCGGATAACGTTTTAATGTGTTTCATGGTAGAAATCTCCAGATGTAAGGTGAATGGTGCTCGCGCTGGCCGCACAACCGTGCTGTGAGACTCGACGAGATTCCGATTATTCTCCTGCTCACAAAGCGATTCCGTGCGCTGGCGCACATACCACCCATTCCGTAGACAGCGATAGTATCTCCCTGTTTACAGTGGCTACCGATGAATCTCATCAACCCTCGTACAGCCCACGTCCTGAAAAACCCCGGCACCTTCGCGCTTCAGGTACTGAGGTCCTTCCAGGCCAATCAGGGCCTGCTTCTTGCCGGCGCAGTGGCCTACTATGCGCTGCTCTCCATCGTGCCGCTGCTCATCCTCATGGTCATTGCACTGTCACACATGATTGATCAGGAAGTGCTGCTGATGACGCTACGCAGGGCACTGGAGTACGTGGTGCCGGGTGCAGGCAAGGCGATCGTGGTGGAACTGAGGGCGTTCCTCGATCACCGCGAGGTAATTGGCTGGGTGCTGCTCATCACGATGCTGTTTTTCAGCTCACTTGGCTTCAGGGTGCTGGAGAACGCTATCTCGGTCATTTTCCTGCATCGCGTGGCGGTACGCAGGCGCCACTGGATATATTCCCTGCTGCTGCCTTTCGGATACATCATTTTCATCAGCGCGGCGGTGTTGGCGGGCACGTTCGTACTCGCCGACCTGATGAGCATAGGCGCGTCGCAGTTGGTGGTTCTCGGAACCAGTTGGCCTTTGATTGGCTTTTCGCGATTCATGATTTACGTTGCCGGTGTCATCGGGGAAATCCTGCTTATCTCCGCCTTCTACTACTTCATGCCGGTAGGCAGGCTGTCGGTGCAGCACGCGCTGATCGGCGGCACTACCGCAGGTCTGCTGTGGGAAGTCATCCGCCATGCACTGGGCTGGTATTTCGGCACGCTGTCGCAAGTGAGCGTGGTGTACGGCTCGCTTACCACGGCCATCATCGTGCTGCTCAGCATGGAAGTGGCTGCAACGCTGCTGTTGCTGGGGGCGCAGGTGATCGCGGAGTACGAACGCATCGAAATCGGCCAAATCGCGAAGCCACCGGAGACGATGCGCACCGGCACCTGCTGAATAAGCCGCGTTGCGGCCGCCGGTCGT
>JAYVQD010000557.1:0-3593 GCA_043777275.1 Nitrosomonadales bacterium | reverse complement strand
AATCCTTGGCGTACATATCGATCAACTGGCGGACGATCGTGCCGTCATCGCTCATCGACGCTCTGAGCCTGGCCAGTATGGTTTCATCAATCATTCATTTTCCTTCGCTACCCCCAACCCTGTATTCGTGCAGTCGTGAAGTCGTACTATTCACTCATGAGTATTTTGCGCGCTGCCGCCAGCTCTTTTTTCTTCGCCTCATCGATTTTCGGAAACGTCAGTTCGAGCTTCTCCATCGCGTCGATAATGGTATCCGACACCGCCAGCCGCGTGAACCATTTGTTGTCCGCGGGGATCACGTGCCACGGCGCGACATCGGTAGCGGTATTCTGAATCATCTGCTCGAACGATGCCATGTAGGCGTCCCAATGCTGGCGGTCGCCGACATCCGCGGCGGAAAACTTCCAGTTCTTGTCGGGCTGGTCGAGGCGCTCCATGAAGCGTTTTTTCTGCTCTTTTTTCGACACGTGCAAAAAGAATTTAAGAATCAGGCAGCCGTTGCGCGACAAATAACGCTCAATGGCGCGGATGTCCTGATAGCGTTCGTCCCACACTTTTTTGGTGATGAGTTCGCTCGGCAGCTTTTGCCTCACCAAGTATTCCTGGTGTACGCGCACCGCCAGCACTTCTTCGTAGTACGAGCGATTGAAGATGCCGATGCGCCCGCGCTCCGGCAGCGCTTTCATGCAGCGCCACATGAAATCGTGATCGAGTTCCTCGTTCGATGGCGCCTTGAACGAATACACCTGCACGCCCTGCGGATCGATCCCGGTGGTGACGTGCTTGATGGTGCCATCCTTGCCTGCCGCATCCATCGCCTGAAAAATCAGCAGCACGCTCCAGCGATCCTGCGCGTAGAGCCGCGCCTGCTCGACGGTCAGCAACTCGATGCCGCGCGCGAGCAATGCCTTGGCCTCGTCCTTGAACTCGGATTGAAGGCCGCCGGTGTCGCCGGGGTTAACGTCTTTCAGCCGGAACTTGCTGCCGTTGGTGATGCGGTACGGCTCGACCAGTTTGCGGATTTTTTTGAGTTCGGATTTCGACATGGCCACGCCCTCTGCGGATTCTTTGCTGATGTGAACGGTATTCTAGGCGAATCGCCGCGCACTGTCGCGTGCGTTCCTGCGCCGTGCCACCCCCGGCGCAGGTAAAATAGCCGGGCGCTTTCCACACTTGCGCACCCCTTCTCCGCCCGCCCCCACCCCCGCCCATGTCCAACAACGGCTCCCGCAACGACAACCACACCATCCGCATCCGCGGCGCACGGCAAAACAATCTCAAGAATCTGTCGCTCGATCTGCCGGCGAATGAGCTGATCGTGGTTACCGGCGTGTCGGGTAGCGGCAAATCGTCGCTGGTGTTCGACACGCTTTACGCCGAGGGCCAACGCCGCTACGTCGAAACGTTTTCGCCTTACGCGCGGCAGTTTCTCGACCGGCAGGATCGGCCGCAGGTGGACAGCATCGACGGCATCCCGCCCGCCATCGCCATCGACCAAACCAACCCGGTGCGCACCTCGCGTTCGACCGTCGGCACCATGACGGAACTAAACGATCACTTCAAGCTGCTTTACGCGCGCGCGGCGGCGCTGTATTGCCGGGGCTGCGGCGCGGCGGTCGCGCGCGATACACCGCAAAGTATTCTGCAGTCGCTCACGTCGCGCGCGGCGGCAGCGGGCGATCCACGGCTGACGGTGGCGTTTCCGGTACCGGTGCCAAAAAATTTCGATATGGCTGAGGTTAAAAAGCTGCTGGCGGCGCAGGGCTATACGCGCTTTTTGCATGAAAGCGCGGAACACATTGAAGTGATTCAGGATCGCTTTCGCGTTTCCGGGGCCGAAACTGCGCGCGTGGTGGATGCGCTGGAGGCGGCACTCAAAGTCGGCAATGGACGCGTCAATGTGCATACCGAAGATAACGCTCAACTCCCAACGCCCGACTCTCAACGTGCGCCGTGGCGCTACTCCACCGATCTGCACTGCCCCGATTGCGACATTCATTATCAAGACCCGTCGCCGAGTTTATTTTCGTTCAACTCGCCGCTCGGCGCGTGCGACACCTGCCGCGGCTTTGGCCGTGTGATCGGCGTCGATTACGGCCTGGTGATTCCCGACGAAGCAAAAACGCTGCGCGCAGGCGCGGTCAAACCGTGGCAGACACCGAGCAATGCCGAATGCCAGCGCGATCTTGAAAATTACGCCAAAAAACGCGGCATGCCGCTGGATACGCCGTGGCGCGATCTCACCCGTGCGCAACAGCGCTGGGTGATCGACGGCGAGCCGCAATGGCAAGGCTGGAAAAAATCGTGGCCGGGCGTGTGGTACGGCGTAGCGAATTTTTTCAAATGGCTGGAAAGCAAAGCCTACAAAATGCATGTGCGCGTGCTGTTGTCGAAATATCGCGCGTACACGCCGTGTGCGCCTTGCGGCGGCGCACGGTTAAAGCTTGAGGCGCTGTCGTGGCGGCTGGGGGCCGATCGTGCGGATGCCGACGCGCGCTTTTTGCCCAAGGGCGCGGGCTACAACGAAGCGAAGCTCGCGCAACTGCCGGGCCTCACCGTTCACGATCTGATGTTGCTGCCGCTCGACACCGTGCGCACGCGCATGCAGCAGTTGAAATTGCCGCAAATGGCCGACGACGCCACCGCGATGCTGCTGAAAGAAATCCGCACGCGGCTCGATTACCTAGCCGACGTGGGCCTCGGCTATCTCACGCTCGACCGCCAGTCGCGCACGCTCTCCGGCGGCGAGGTGCAGCGTATCAACTTGACCACGGCGCTCGGCACTTCGCTCACCAACACACTGTTCGTGCTGGACGAACCCTCCATCGGCCTGCACCCGCGCGACATGGGCCGCGTGATCGGCGTGATGCACAAACTGCGCGACGCGGGCAACTCGCTGGTGGTGGTGGAGCACGATCCGCAAGTGATGCTGGCGGCCGATCGCATCCTCGACATGGGGCCGGGGCCGGGCGAACGCGGCGGTGAAATCGTCTTTTTTGGCGAAGTAAAAAACCTCTTAAAAACAAATACTTACAATAACACCTCTCGAACCGGGCAATTCCTCACGGGTGCCTTGCGTGCCGACAGCGGCAACCGCGGACAAGCGCCCGGCGCACGGGGCCCCAGGCTCGAATTGCGCGGCGCCAGCGAACACAATTTAAAGAACATCGACGTCGCGATTCCATTGGGGCATCTGGTGTGCATCACCGGCGTGTCAGGCTCCGGCAAATCAACATTGATACAGGATGTTTTGTACAGCGCGCTGCTCAAAGCCAAGGGCCGGCCCTCTGAAACACCGGGCGCACATCGCGCGCTCGTCGGCCACGACAAAATCACCGACGTGGTAATGGTCGATCAATCGGCCATCGGCCGCACCACACGATCGAACCCCGCCAGTTATGTCGGCGCGTTCGATGCGATTCGGGCGCTCTACACCACAACACCGCTCGCACGCGAACGCAGTTACACCGCCGGCACCTTCAGCTTCAACTCCGGCAACGGACGCTGCCCGGCGTGCGGCGGCAACGGCTTTGAGCATGTCGAAATGCAGTTTTTATCCGACGTTTATCTGCGCTGCGCCGATTGCGACGGCC
>JAYVQD010000556.1:0-3605 GCA_043777275.1 Nitrosomonadales bacterium | reverse complement strand
GGCAACATCGCCAATTTGTTGGCGACGGCATCTTCATATAGCGCTTGCACTTTGTCGGTGTCGTCCATCGCGGCGCTCAAGTTCGCGGCCATGAAGGCGGCGGGATAATGGGCTTTCAGATACGCGGTTTGGTAGGCAAGCAGCGCATAGGCAGCGGCGTGGGATTTGTTAAATCCGTAGCCGGCAAATTTTTCCATCAGGTCGAACACTTCGTCGGCCTTGGTTTCGCTTAAGCCGTTCTTCTTCGCGCCATCCTGAAACAACGTTCGATGCTGCGCCATTTCCTCCGGCTTTTTCTTGCCCATCGCGCGCCGCAATAAGTCCGCGCCGCCGAGCGAATAGCCGCCGATGATCTGCGCCATCTGCATCACTTGCTCTTGATACACCATGATGCCGTAGGTCTCGGCGAGAATCCCTTCAACGCGCGGATCGGGGTAATCGATGCGCTGACGGCCGTGCTTGCGTTCGCAAAAATCGGGAATCAGATCCATCGGACCCGGACGATACAGCGCGACCAGGGCGATGATGTCTTCGAAGCGATCGGGCTTGGCCTTGAGCAACATGTCGCGCATGCCGCGACTTTCCAATTGGAACACGGCCGAGGTATTGGCCGACTTGAGGATTTGATAACTCGCGGCATCGTCGAGCGGAATAAGATTCAGATCGAACGCCGCAGCGAACGCCGGGCTACCACCGTCGCCGTGCAAATACTTCACGGCACGATCGAGAATCGTCAATGTCGTCAGTCCAAGAAAGTCGAACTTGACCAGGCCGATCGCTTCAACATCGTCTTTGTCAAATTGGCTGATGACCGCCTCGCCACCTTCGCCGCAATACAGCGGACAAAAATCCGTGAGCTTGCCCGGCGCGATCAACACGCCGCCGGCGTGCATGCCGACGTTGCGCGTGAGACCTTCGACCTTTTCGGCGAGCGCGAGCAACTCGCGCACTTCTTCTTCGTTTTGTTCGCGCTCTTTCAGTTGCGGTTCCATCTCGCGCGCCAACGCCAGCGTAATCAGCTTGCCCGGCTGAAATGGAATCAACTTGGCGAGTTGATCGCAAAAGTTATACGGCAACTCCAGCACCCGCCCCACATCGCGCACCACCGCTTTCGCCGCCATGGTGCCGAAGGTGACGATCTGCGACACGCTGTCCGCGCCGTAGCGCTGCTTGACGTAATCGATCACGCGGTCACGCCCGTCCTGACAGAAATCGATATCGAAGTCGGGCATCGATACCCGCTCCGGGTTCAGAAACCGCTCGAACAGCAGGTTGTAGCGCAGCGGATCAAGTTCGGTGATGCCGAGGCTGTACGCCACCAGCGAACCCGCGCCGGAACCGCGCCCCGGCCCCACCGGCACGCCGTTGTTTTTGGCCCAGTTGATAAAGTCGGCGACGATCAAAAAGTAGCCCGGAAACCCCATCTGCAGAATGACCTTGATTTCAAAATCAAGCCGCTCAACATAACGCGACAATTCTCTCTCACGGGCATCGGCGTTGGGATACAGCACCCGCATGCGTTCCTTCAGGCCCTCGTGCGCGCGCAGGCCGAGGTATTCATCGAGACTTTCGTTGTTGGGCGTGGGGAACAGCGGCAGCTTGCTTTTGCCCAATTCCAGCTCGAGATTGCAGCGCTTGGCGATTTCAATGCTGTTCGCGAGCGCCTCGGGTACGTCTTTGAAAATATGAAGTATTTGTTCCTGGTTTAAAAAATACTGCTGCTCGGTATAGAGCTTGGGGCGGCGCTGATCCGATAGCATGTGCCCTTCGGATATGCACACCCGCGCCTCATGCGCACGAAAATCATCCGCGCGCAAAAACTGCACCGGATGGGTGGCCACCACCGGCAACTTCAACTTTGCTGCCAATTTGAGCGAACGCTGCACGCAGGTTTCCACGGGAACCACGGCGGCGCCGGCGGTCATCGCACCCGGGCTGGGGCGCTGCACTTCAATATAAAAACGGTCGGGAAACAATTGCTCCCACGCCGTTGCAAACGCACTTGCAGCATCACCGTTGTCCGCAATCAACGCCTGCCCCACATCGCCCAGGTGCGCGCCCGATAACGCGATCAGTCCTTCGGTACCCGTCTCGGTAAACCATTCACGCCGAATCTCCGAGCGGCCGCGATACTGATTCGACCTATACGCGCGGGTCAGCAAGGTGCACAGACGCAGATAACCTGCGTGACTCTGCACCAGCAGCAGCAGCCGAAAGGGTTTGTCGCGGTCGGCGTCGTTGGTAAGCCACACATCACAACCAATAATCGGCTTGACGCCCGCCGCGCGCGCGGCTTTGTAAAACTTGACCATGCCGAATACGTTCGACAAATCGGTCAGCGCCAGGGCAGGCATGCTGTCGGCGGCGGCGGCGGCAACCGCATCGTCAACGCGCACGATGCCGTCAACGATGGAATATTCGCTGTGTAAACGCAGGTGAATGAACGATGGAGCGAACGATGGTTGCATGGCGCTATTTTAGCGGCTTGCGCCGGGTTACTGCATAATCACCACGCAATGTTTGCACGCAGGGAAAAAAAGTAAATGAAAACAAGCCGTTCCGAATTTCACGCTATCCGTGGCATCCGCCATCACGTACGGTTGTGGGGTGAAGCCACGCACCCGAAGCTGTTTTTACTGCACGGCTGGATGGATGTCTCGGCGTCGTTTCAATTTCTGGTGGACGCTTTCAAGCGCGATTGGCTGGTGATCGCACCCGATTGGCGTGGCTTCGGCTTGAGCGACTGGACACGCGAAGGCTACTGGTTTCAGGACTACTACGCTGATCTCGACGCGCTGCTGGACGTTTATTCGCCCGATGCGCCCGCCAACGTAGTGGGTCACAGTATGGGCGGCAACGTCGCCTGCACCTACGCCGGCATACGTCCGGCGCGGGTGCAGATGCTGGTGTCACTGGAAGGCTTCGGCACGGCGCGCAACACGGCCGACATGGCGCCCGCGCGGTACGAGCGATGGTTAAACGAACTACGCGACCCGCCGACGCTGCGCGCCTATGACTCGTTTGATGCGGTTGCCGCGCGGCTGCGCAAAAACAATCGGCGGTTGACTGCGGAAAAAGCGAATTTTCTGGCGCGGCACTGGGCGCGACAGACTGAAAACGGCGCCGGTGGTGATGTGGTGCTGCGCTTTGACCCGCGCCACAAGATCGTCAACCCGGTGATGAGCCAGGTCGATCAGATCATCGAATGCTGGAAGCGCGTAACGTGCCCGACGCTATGGGTAACAACACATGAAATTGACCCGCGCGGCTGGCGCAAGGATAGCCCGGATCAACTCAGTGCGCGCAAGCAGGCATTTCGCGATTTCAGGGAAGTGCTGCTCGACGGCAGCGGGCATATGATGCATCACGACCAGCCGGAGAAGCTGGCCGCGATCATCGAGACATTCTTGCTACGCGACTAAAAACGCGCCGCGACACGTCAGACGAAGCGCCCGGCGCGGGTGCGGTGTTACTCGACGAAAATATTGGGAAACGCAAATCCGCCCGTAGCCAGCATGACCACTGCTTTCCACAGGAAGGTGAATTTTTCCGAGCCGCTCATATCGATATAGGATTTGCCGGTAAAGGGCACGGGTGCCGGTGTT
>JAYVQD010000555.1:0-3606 GCA_043777275.1 Nitrosomonadales bacterium | reverse complement strand
GCGCAGCGTGCGCGGCTCAGCCAACTCAAAGGGGATCATGCAACCACCGCAGCACTATTGAATCGCGCGTGCAGATTTTTAGCGAACTGCTTTTCCATTTCGCGCGCTTTCGCTTTCATCACCGGCTGACCGATGCTGCCGAGCTTGCCGGTAAGCGTGGTATCCATTTCATATTGAATACGGGTTTCGTCACCGGCATCCAGAAACCGCGTAACGGTAGCCGCCGTCAACCGCCCCACCAGCCCCATGGGCGCACCTTCGATTTTCGCGGCAATCACATTTGGCGCGTCAACCTGCGTAAGCTCGACCGTAACCTTGAACTTGAAACTCATATACGCGACTTTGGTTTCGAGCACCGCGTCAAAGCGCTTATGGTCTGCGTCGAGCGGCGTCAGATCACGCACGCCGTCAATCAACGACGCAAATACGCTGACGTCTGCAAGTGCCGCAAACACCGCGTCGCGCCGTGCTTTTACCGTGATTTCGCCTGCGAATCTCATGCTTTTTCTTGTAACAGGAAGCCCTGAAAGCGGCCTACTCTAAAGGCAGGTCAAGGGAAAAGCAATCCGCAACGCGCATAAAAAATCCCCCGAGGCTTCGCGCGACGAGGGATGATTTTGGAGAACGCGATCTTAACCGGCGCTCAGTCCGCGCTCAGTCAGCGTAGACACCCGCCTTCTTGATAATCGGATCCCATTTTGCGATTTCAGCCTTGAGGTGTTTGGCCAGCGATTCCGGCGTGGCTTTGTCCTTGCTCACCGCTTGCGCGCCGAGTTCGGCAATACGCGACTTGAACGTTGCATCCTGTACCGATGCCTGCAGCGCGGCGACGAGTTTTTCGACCACGGGCTTGGGCGTACCTTTGGGCGCGTAGACGCCATGCCACACCGACACTTCAAAATCTTTCATGCCCTGCTCGGCCATTGTCGGTACCATCGACAGCGACGGCACGCGCGTTTTGGTAGTGGTGCCGTACACCTTGACGCGGCCCGATTTGATTTGCGCCGTGGTGTTGGTGGTTTGATCGCACATCAGATCGATCTGTCCGCCCATCAACGCCGTCATCGCGGGCGCCGTGCCGTTGTAGGGGATGGTGGTGATGTCTGCCTCAAGACGTGACATGAACAGTAAACCGCACAGATGCGATGCCGCGCCCAAGCCTGCATTGCCGAGATTGAGCTTGTCCTTGTTCTTTTTGACGTACGCGATTAACTCCGTCAGATTGTCCGGCGGCAACCCGGTTTTAGCGATCAGCGTCATCGGCACGTCGGCGACCTGGCCGATGTATTCATAGTCGGTGAGCGGGTTGTACGGCAGCTTGCGATACAACGCGGGGGCGGTGGCCATGCCGATATGCGCAATCAGCAGGCTGTAGCCATCGGGCTTGGCTTTGGCCACGCGGTTGGCAGCGATGGTGCCGCCTGCGCCCGTGACGTTTTCAATCACCACCTGCTGTTTCAACTGCTGGCTCATCACCACGGCCAGATTGCGCGCCAGCGTGTCCGTCGGCCCGCCGGCGGCAAACGGCACCGCCATGCTGATTTGTTTGGTGGGATAGTCCTGCGCGGTAGCGCCCGCTACCGCCAGCAACAATAACGCACAACCCGATAAACGACTTACCGCTTTGAACCTCATCATCTGCTCCTCTGTCCTTAAAGATTAGCTCGTGGCCACGCAGGTCAGAACAATTTTTCCTATCAGTGCTGCAGCCTCGATGGTCGTGAATAACTAACGCTTGATTCTCTTGATCGGCATACGCCGCAACTTCACCACCCGCCGAAGCGGGCAGCAAGTATTTGTTTTTATTGACTTTTTGCACATAACATCACCTGATCTTTAACGGCCGCGAAACGCCGACGGCGCGCGATCGGGTTTGCCACGCGGCGCGGCGGCAGCGCCACCGGCGGGTTTGTTCCAGCGTCCCGCACCGCCCGGTGTGCCCGGCGCCGGACGGCCTGCGCCTGTTCCTGCGCCCGTGCCGCGTCCTGCGTAACCACCTCTGCCATTGTTGCCGCCGCCGTTGCCACTCTTGTTAAAGCGCGGCCCCGGTTTGTGCGAACTGCGCTGCGGCACTTTCGGCTCCAGCCCTGCGATCACATGCGGGGCTATCGTGTGTCCGGTATAGCGTTCGATCAGGCGCACTTGCCAGCCGTCGTCCGGCGCCGCGAACGAAATCGCGATGCCGTTCAAGCCCGCGCGACCGGTGCGACCGATGCGATGCACGTAATCTTCGGCGGCTTTGGGCAGATCATAATTGATGACGTGCGAAATCGTTTTCACATCAATGCCGCGCGCGGCGACGTCGGTGGCGACCAGCACGCGCACGTTGCCGCTGCGCATCTTGGCCAGCGTGCGATTGCGCTGCGATTGATTCATGTCACCGTGCAATGCCGCTGCGGCATGGCCTTCTTCAAACAGCTTGCTGGCGAGACGGTCCGCGCCGCGCTTGGTGGCGGTAAACACAATCGCCTGATCGAGCGCCACATCGCGCAAGAAGTGATCGAGCAAGCGGCCTTTGTGGCTGCCGTCGTCAACGTAGTGCAAACGCTGTTCAATGTTTTCGTGACGCGCCTTGGCGGCGGCCACCTCAATCAGCTTCGGATCGCGCAGCAGGCGTTTGCCCAGTTGGCCGATGCCGCCGTCGAGCGTGGCGGAGAACAACAGTGTCTGGCGCGTAGAAGGCGTTGCTGCGGCGATGGTTTCGACCGGCTTGATAAAGCCCATGTCGAGCATGCGGTCGGCCTCGTCGAGGATCAGCAGTTCGAGGCGCGAAAAATCGACCTTGCCCTGATCCATGAAATCAATCAGACGGCCCGGTGTCGCCACCAGAATGTCGAGCGGGCTGTCGAGCAGCTTGCGTTGTTTCGGGTACGGCATGCCGCCCAGGATGGTGCCGGTACGCACGTGACGCATGCCGCGGCTGTATTTCGACACCGCATCGGTGACTTGCAGCGCGAGTTCGCGCGTGGGCGTCAGCACCAGCACACGCGGGCCGCGACCGTGCTTTGCCGGTGCGGTGAGCAGACGCTGCAACGCGGGCAGCACGAACGCGGCGGTTTTGCCGGTGCCGGTGGGCGCAGACACCATCATGTCGTTGCCGGCGACGGCAACGGGGATCGCTTGCGCCTGCACGGCGGTGGGCTCGGTGTAACCCGCTGCGGCAATAGCCTGCACAATGGTGGCATCGATATTCAGAGTAGCAAATGACATTTGTTTCTTTCCAATAGGTACAGCGCGCCGCAGACCCAGGTTTGTAGGGGTCTGACAGCTTATAAAAGCGCGGACAATATGAAGAACGGCTGCCGCGTTCACTCATTCACAACGAGTGGGCGGCAGGCGGGCACGGTCAGCGCACGGGCTTCGTCGCTAACCGTGGCTGTAGCGGCTGCTCGAAAGACAGCACGAGGGTGGCCGGAACAAATGGGTCAGGGACAGATGCAACTCAACAACCGCTAGTACACTTTGAAACGTTGCTTCGGACGGCTGCGAGGTGCGCGGATAATACGCGTAAGTCTTGGAAATTGCTAATGTTTTTGCATTGCATCAATTTCGCGCTTAAATCCGTCTTTTGCAGAAAATTCAAAGACCTACATCATGCCGTCTCGG
>JAYVQD010000554.1:0-14255 GCA_043777275.1 Nitrosomonadales bacterium | reverse complement strand
TCCATGTACAAGAATTCGTGCGCGAACACCGGATGTTTTTTGTAGCCCGCCACATACGGCTGCAACAACACATTGCGGTAGCGGCTGTCGGTCAGCAGCCACGCGGTATCCACTTCCATTTGCCGCGTCATCTCGCGATACAGTTTATTTCGTGCAGGCCCATCGGGTAGCTGCCGCGATTTTTCATAGCGCTTATCGAATTCGGCGGACTTGTAACACGCCGAATTACTTTGCCCGGCGTTCGCACCATAGAGCAGTTGCATGAAATTGTCGCCGTCGGGATAGTCGGCGATCCACGCCGAATGCTTCATCATCAGGCGGCATTGGTTGGCGAGCTTAATCAACTCGGCGAAACGATCTTTATGGATTTCAATGCGCACGCCAATTTTGTCCATCGAGCGTTTCATCAGCTCGTCGAACTGGCGATCACGCTCCGTAGGCGTAGAATAATACTTTATAATCAAATACTTACCATCTGGCTGTGTGCGGTAGCCATCGGCGCCACGTTTGAATCCGAACTTGTCGAGCAAGGCGTTCGCCAAGGGCGGATCGTAGACAATGCCGCTGCGAAACTGCGGCTCGTGCCCCGCCACGCCCGGCGGTATCGGGTAGTGCGCGCGTATCGCCTGACCTTTGCGGATGATCGTGATCTGATCTTCGACGTTATAGGCCATTGCCATCGCGCGCCGCAGCGCGATTTTTTCCGCGCCGAAACCGCCCAGCGGATTGGGCTCGTCGCCGATGCGTTCCTGCGTATTGAAAAAGAGATAAATAATTTCCGCATCGACGCTGCGATCCATGCGTATGCCCTGAGCGGCATACTCCGGCTTTAGCTTGCCGTCCGCGCTCATGAACTTGGGCGCGAGTTCTTCCAACTGATACTCGATATCGGTTTCACGCCGTTGAAACGCCAGCCAGCGGCTCTGCGCTTCATCCATCACGCTGATTTCCACGCGCTCGATCAGCGGCAGTTTCTTGCCTTGCATGCGCGCGACGATGGCTTGATCGTCAGCATCCGCGCTGGGCGTGGCATGCCAGATCATCTCGCGGAAAGCGGAGTTTTTCTCCAGCACGATTTTCGACGAGCGCACGTAACGGCCAAGGAAATACGGCCCCGTGCCGACCGGATGCGCGTTGGTGTCATCGCCGTACGCCGCGATAGTCTCGCGCGCCACCGCGCCCACCAGCGGAAATGCCAGCACATGCGAAAAATTAAAATCGGTTTCGGTCAATCGTATGCGCAGCGTGTAGCGATCCGGCGTTTCAAAACCCGCCACCGCCGCATCGTAATCAAAACGTCCGCTTTTTTTTGCCTCGGCAGCGAGCTTATCCAGCCCGATAATTTTGCCTTCAAACAAAAACGCATACGGCGAGCGGTTTTTCGGATCGAGAAAACGCTTGATCGAATACACGTAATCGGCCGCGATCAGTTCGCGTTTTTTCCCTTTAAACGCGGGGTCAGGGGTGAAGTGAATACCGGGCTTGAGTTTGAAAGTGTAGGTCTTGCCGTTATCCGTGATCTGCGGCAACGCCGTCGCCACGTTCGGCGCCAGCTTCACCGGGCGCGCGAGGTAGTCGTAGGTCAGCAGCGGATCAAAAATCGCGGCAATCACCACGCCTGAGTAGTAATCGGAAATTTTTACCGGATCAAACCCGGTTTCGGCATTTTGAAAGGTGATGCGCAGCGTTTTCCCCGTTTTGCCATCGATGGGCGGCGATGTCTTGTCACTGCACGCCACCAGAGCGGCAACGGCCGTGAGCAGAAGGCAAATGGCGAAAACAGGGGTGAAAATTCTTGCGAGTGTCATTGCGCGCCAGTGTATCTGAAACGTTCGGCACGCGTCATTCAACTACGGCGGCTTGCTATAATTCGCGCCACACGCGTTGCACATTAAAGGAACCGCCATGGCTTTGCTGCAAGATAAAAAAATCCTCATCACCGGCCTGCTGTCGAACCGCTCCATAGCCTATGGCATCGCAAAAGCCGCGCATCGCGAAGGCGCGCAACTTGCGTTCACCTATCAGGGCGAGGACATCAAAGCCCGCGTGGTTGATCTCGCCAGGGATTTTGGTGCAGCGACCAATGCGGCGCCGTTGCTGCCCTGCGATGTGTCCGACGACGCGCAAATCACGAAGTTATTCGAGGATTTGCGCGGACAGTGGGATGGGCTGGACGGCTTGGTGCATTCCATCGCCTTCGCGCCGCGCGAGGCGCTCAAGGGCGATTTGCTGGAAGGCTTGTCGCGTGAAGCCTTTCGCATCGCGCACGATGTCAGCTCCTACAGCCTCGCGGCATTGGCCAAAGCCGCATTGCCGATGATGGAAAATCGCAAAGCATCGGTGCTGACGCTCACCTACCTCGGCGCGCAACGCTCGGTGCCCAATTACAACGTGATGGGCCTGGCCAAGGCCAGCCTCGAAGCCAATGTGCGCTACCTCGCGCAGGGCCTCGGCCCTAAGGGCATTCGCGTCAACGGTATTTCGGCCGGGCCGATCAAAACGCTGGCGGCGGCAGGCATCGGCGGCTTCGGCAAAATTCTGAAATTTGTGGAAGAAAATGCGCCACTGCGGCGCAACGTGACGACCGAGGATGTCGGCAACGCGGCGGCGTTTTTGCTGTCGGAACTCGCCAGCGGCATTACCGGCGAGATCACCTACGTGGATTGTGGATTCAATACGGTCGTAGGCGGCATGGGCGGCGCCACGCCGGCGTAGTCAGACCAGCCGCCTAATCCGACAAGCTACCCATTGGACGGTTACTTGTCTTTTTCTTTCTTGTCGAGCAGTTGTTCCTTGCGTATCTTCACGTCGCCCTTCTGTTTGAGACTCGCAAGATATGCTGCATATTGCTCTTGCCCTGCGGCCTGTTGCAGAGCGGTCGCAAGATTCTTTTCTTTTTCCACGTCAATTTTCTCCGGCTCCACCACGCGGGAAATGCGAATCAGCGTGTAACCCGAGGGTGACTCCAGGCCCGCATAGGCGGGCAGCTTGGTGACATCCGCGCGCAATATCTGCTTGCGCACATCTTCATCCAAACCCTTGATTTGGCTTGAAAAACTCACCAACTGCGCAGCGCCGAAAGTGACCTCCGCCGCCGTGCCCTGACGCAATTTCTCCAGCACGGCGCGCCCTTCCTGCGCCGCAAGCTGCGTCGCACGCTGGCGCGTCAGCTTGGCGACGATCTCGGCCTGTACACTCTCAAACGGGCGCACCACTGACGGTTTGTGCTCCAGCAGACGCGCGGCAACCAGCGTGCCGGGCGCCACTTCGACGGCCTCGGTATTGCGTTTGTTCTTCAACACGTCATCCGAAAAAATGGATTGCAGCAACTTCGGATTACTCAACTTAGGCGTGCCGTTTCGCGCAAACCAATCGCTTTGCTGCACCGGTGATTTGGCCAGTTCAGCCACGGCCTTGAGACTGTCGGACTGCTCGAACGCGGTGTTGTTGAACTGCTCCGCCAACTCCGCGAATTTCTTGCCGGCGCTCTGACGCTTCAAATCGGTTTCCAGTTGCCCGCGCATGACGTCGAACGACGGCGCTTTTCCTGCCGTGATGCCGGTCAATTTGATGATGTGGTAGCCGTATTCCGTTTCAATCGGCCCGCTGATGTCGCCCACTTTCATGTCAAAAGCCGCCGCGGAAAATGGCTGCACCATGTCGCCGCGCTTGAATGAACCCAGATCACCGCCTTTTTCAGCGGAGCCGGGATCTTTGGAATGGGCTTTGGCCAGATCAGCGAAACTGGCCGGTTTCGCGCGGATTTGCTTGAGCAGCTCTTCCGCCTGCGACTTGGCTTTTTGCTTTTCGGCGGCGGGTGCCTTGGCATCCACCGTAATCAGGATGTGGCTCGCAGCTCTCGTTTCCTGCACCTGATTCTTTTTCGCGAACTCGTCAAACGCCTTTTGCACGTCTTGAACATCAACCGTGATGGCCGGCAGCAGCGCGTCTATCGAGAGCGTCACGGTTTCGACGCGCACCTGCTCTGGAATACGGAATTCATCCGCCCGGCTGTCATAATATTTTTTAGCGGCATCGCCCTCGACACTCGCTTTCGATTGGTACTGTTCCGGTGTCAGCGTAAATGTGCTCGCCTCGCGCTGGGTTTCCATCAGCTTCGACAGCCTCTGCACTACGGTGCGCGGCACGAAATGCGATTCGCTGTAGGCATCATCCAGTTGCCGCAACAACAGGTCACGGCGCAATTCGCCTTCGAAGTCCCCCACGCTCTTGTTGCGCGTCTTCAGATATTGGCTGTAAAGATCCATCGAAAACTTGCCGCCGTCCTGAAATACGGGCGCCTGCTCCAGCATGGCGCGCAACTGCTGATCCGTCGCCGCCAGGTTGGCGCGCGAGGCCTGCTGCAACAACAAACGCTGATTGACCAGTGACTCCACCACATTAAGGCGCAGTTCCGGCGTGTCGAGCATGGCTGGATCGATACGCCCGCCGCTCATGCTTTGCAACTGCTCCTGGCGGTCGCGCAGCGCCATGTTGAATTCAAGTTGAGTGATGGTCTGTCCGCCCACAGAGGCCACGGGCGTACTGGCATCGGAACTTTTGAAATAGGAATCCACACCGAAAAATACGAACGGCAGCGTAATCAGCGCCAACACGACTTGGGCGAACCGCTTATTGTTGTGTAGCCAATCGAACATGGGGCATCGCTCTTAACAAAAAGGGCGAACCGCAGTTCGCCCTTTAGACATTATTGGGACATATTGGCGGAGTGGACGGGACTCGAACCCGCGACCCCCGGCGTGACAGGCCGGTATTCTAACCAACTGAACTACCACTCCTCTAATTGCTTTTTTCGCTGCTGCGCGTGAACCGATTACCTGGTGGGTGCTGACGGGTTCGAACCGCCGACATTCGCCTTGTAAGGGCGACGCTCTACCAACTGAGCTAAGCACCCGGAATACGACTACAGTGAAGACGCGGATTTTAGCGTAGTTCGGGGTATTTAGCCAAGCCCGGCCTGCATCAATTCACTGTCGAAGGCATTCCCGCTTAGTGTTTGACGGCATCTGTCGCGGGCGGCGGCAGTGGCGACGGCGCGGCAGCAGCAGGCTGTTCCGGCAATGGTTGGGGCTTACGCTCCAGGGCCAGTTCCAGCGCGGTGTCGATCCACTTGATCGGATGGATGTCGAGCCGGTTCTTGATGTTGTCCGGAATCTCCACCAGGTCTTTCACGTTTTCTTCCGGGATCAGCACCATCTTGATGCCGCCGCGATGCGCCGCCAGCAGTTTTTCTTTCAAACCACCAATCGGCAGCACTTCGCCGCGCAAGGTGATCTCGCCGGTCATCGCCACGTCCGCGCGCACCGGTATGCCCGTGAGCATCGACACCATGGCCACGCAGATGCCGACACCCGCGCTCGGCCCGTCTTTGGGCGTTGCGCCTTCCGGCAAGTGGATGTGGATATCACTCTTCTGATAAAAATCCGGGTTGATGCCGAGGCGCTCCGAGCGATTGCGCACCACGGACAGCGCGGCTTGCACGGATTCCTGCATCACTTCGCCGAGTTTGCCGGTGGTGGTCATCTTGCCCTTGCCGGGCATCATGATCGCCTCGATGGACAGCAATTCGCCCCCCACTTCGGTCCACGCCAATCCATTGACCTGACCCACCTGGTTTTTCTTTTCCGCCATGCCGAAGCTGTAGCGGCGCACGCCGCAATACTTGTCGAGGTTGCGCGCGGACACGGTGACCTTACGGCCCTTGTCGGCCTTGTCGCTCTTAACGCTGGCTGCACTTGCCACCAAAATCTCTTTCACCACCTTGCGGCAAATCTTCGACAGCTCGCGTTCCAACGCACGCACGCCGGCTTCACGTGTGTAATAGCGGACGATGTCGCGTATCGCACTTTCAGAAACCGCGATTTCTTCGGCCTTCAAACCATGATTTTTAATCAGCTTGGCGAGCAAATGGTTTTGCGCGATTTTGACTTTTTCGTCTTCGGTGTAACCCGACAGACGAATCACTTCCATGCGATCGAGCAGCGCGGGGGGAATGTTCAGCGTATTCGCCGTCGCCACGAACATCACGTCCGACAGGTCGTACTCAACCTCGACGTAGTGATCGACAAACGTATGATTCTGTTCCGGGTCCAGCACTTCCAGCAACGCGCTGGCCGGGTCGCCACGGAAATCCTGCCCGAGCTTATCCACTTCATCCAATAAAAACAAAGGGTTACGCACGCCCACCTTGGACATGTTTTGCAGAATCTTGCCCGGCATGGAGCCGATGTAGGTGCGGCGATGACCACGAATTTCGGCCTCGTCACGCACACCACCCAACGCCATGCGCACAAACTTGCGATTGGTCGCGCGCGCAATCGATTGACCGAGCGAGGTCTTGCCGACACCCGGCGCGCCCACCAGACACAGAATCGGCGCCTTCACTTTGTCCACGCGCTGCTGCACGGCGAGATATTCGACGATGCGTTCCTTGACCTTTTCCAGACCATCGTGATCTTCGTCCAGCACTTTCTCGGCGGCGGTAAGATCACTGCTGATTTTGCTTTTCTTGCGCCACGGCAGCGCGGTAATCGCGTCGATGTAGTTGCGCACCACCGTCGCCTCGGCCGACATCGGCGACATCAGCTTTAATTTTTTCAGTTCGGCTTCGGCTTTCTTGCGCGCCTCTTTGGGCATGCGCGCCGCTTTGATGCGTTTGCCCATTTCGTCGTGATCGGCGCCCTCTTCGCCTTCACCCAACTCTTTCTGGATCGCCTTGACCTGCTCGTTCAGGTAATACTCGCGCTGGGATTTTTCCATCTGGCGCTTGACGCGGCCACGGATGCGTTTCTCGACTTGCAGAATATCGAGTTCGCCATCTACCACTTTCAGCAGGTGGTCCAGGCGCGCTTTGACATCGAACATTTCCAGCACTTCCTGCTTCTGTTCGAGCTTCAAGGGCAGGTGCGCGGCGATTTGGTCTGCCAGACGGCTGGCTTCATCAATGCCGGCAATGGAGGTCAAAATCTCCGGCGGGATTTTTTTGTTGAGCTTCACGTACTGATCGAACTGCTGCACCATGGTGCGGCGCATGGCGTCGACTTCACGATCCTGATCCACCGGTATCACCACCGGCGTCACGGTGGTCATGAAATGGGTTTTGACATCGGTCACGTCAACGATGCGTGCGCGCTGCCCGCCTTCGACCAGCACTTTTACCGTGCCGTCCGGCAGCTTGAGCATTTGCAGTATCGTCGCAATCGCGCCGATCGCGTAAAGGTCTTCCGGGCCCGGCTCGTCTTTGGCCGCCGAGCGCTGCGCCACCAGCATGATGCTCTTGCCGGATTCCATCGCCGCTTCGAGCGCCTTGATCGATTTAGGCCGCCCGACAAACAGCGGAATCACCATGTGCGGAAATACCACCACATCGCGCAGCGGCAGCAGCGGCATCTGTAACGGCGGCAGCACTTGTTCTGCGGCCTGCGAAGGGGGGGGCGTTGTCGGTTCAGTCATGGGTTGTCACCTTTTTAGTCACTACGCCCGTATCTATTACTGGCATACGTTGCTTACATTGCATATGGGGCATTAACGCCAGCATTCAACCCCATAAAAAATACTTTAAAAACAAATACTTACCTAAACACCGGAGCCTGACGCCACCTTCGGCGGATCCGAATAAATCAGCAGCGGCGCGGCGTCGCTGAGGATCGTGCCCTCATCGACCACCACTTTAGTTACGTTTTCGAGCGACGGCAGATCAAACATCGTATTCAACAGTGTGTTTTCGAGGATAGAGCGTAGACCACGGGCGCCGGTTTTGCGTTCCAGCGCGCGTTTAGCGATGGCTTTTAACGCGGATTCGCGGATTTCGAGTTCCGCGCCTTCCATGCTGAACATTTTTTGATACTGCTTGATGAGCGCGTTTTTCGGCTGCGTCAAAATCTGAATCAGCGCTTCTTCGTCGAGCTCGCCGAGCGTGGCCACTACCGGCAAGCGACCGACGAATTCCGGTATCAAACCGAATTTAATCAAATCTTCGGGTTGCACATCGCGCAATACGCGGGTGATGCTCTTGCGATCGTCCTTGCTGCGCACTTCGGCGCCAAAACCGATGCCGCCTTTTTCAGAACGCGCACGAATCACTTTTTCGAGACCGTCGAACGCACCGCCGACGATGAACAGGATGTTGGTGGTATCAACCTGCACGAATTCCTGGTTCGGGTGCTTGCGCCCGCCCTGCGGCGGCACCGACGCGGTGGTGCCTTCAATCAATTTCAGCAACGCCTGCTGCACGCCCTCGCCCGACACATCGCGGGTGATCGAAGGGTTATCCGACTTGCGTGAAATCTTGTCGATCTCGTCGATATAAACAATGCCGCGCTGGGCTTTCTCGACATCGTAGTCGCATTTTTGCAGCAGCTTCTGAATGATGTTTTCGACGTCTTCGCCCCCATAGCCGGCTTCGGTCAGAGTGGTGGCATCGGCCATCACGAACGGCACATTCAACAGCCGTGCCAGCGTTTGCGCCAGCAACGTTTTGCCCGAACCGGTCGGCCCGACCAGCAAAATGTTTGACTTGGAAAGCTCGATTTCGTCTTTTTTCGCAGATTCTTTCAATCGCTTGTAGTGGTTGTACACCGCCACGGACAGAATCTTTTTCGCCGTATCCTGACCGATCACGTACTGATCGAGTATGGAACGAATTTCATGCGGCACCGGCAGATCGGACTTGGCGCCCTTGCCGCCCTTGTCGCCCTGAATTTCTTCGCGGATGATGTCATTGCAGAGTTCAATGCACTCGTCGCAAATGAACACCGATGGACCGGCAATGAGTTTGCGCACTTCATGCTGGCTCTTGCCGCAGAAGGAGCAATACAGGAGTTTCTCGCCACTTGCTTTTTCTGACATCGCTTTAAATTCCCGTAGCTAAGCTGTACAAATCGTTGTCCCTGCACGTTCACACATTGTTAAGCGATGGCCTGCACATCCCCGCGCGATACCAGCACCTTATCCACCAAGCCATATTGCACCGACTGCTCTGCGCTGAGGAAATTATCGCGGTCGGTATCCTTGCCGATGGTTTCAACGTCTTTCCCGGTATGCTTGGCCATCAACTCGTTCAGCCGCTGTTTCAGATACAGTATTTCCTTGGCGTGTATTTCGATGTCCGACGCCTGACCGCGAAACCCGCCCAGCGGTTGATGAATCATCACGCGGGAATTCGGCAGACAGAAGCGCTTGCCCTTGGCGCCTGCCGTCAGCAGCATCGCGCCCATGCTGGCCGCCTGCCCTATGCACAGCGTGCTGACATCGGGCTTGATGAACTGCATGGTGTCGTAAATCGCCAGCCCCGCCGACACCGATCCGCCCGGCGAGTTGATGTAGAACGAAATATCCTTATCGGGATTGTCGGATTCCAGAAACAAAAACTGCGCAACGATCAGGTTCGCGGTGACTTCATTGACCTCGCCGACCAGAAACACCACGCGCTCTTTGAGCAGGCGCGAATAAATGTCGTACGCGCGTTCGCCGCGACCGCTTTGCTCGACCACCATGGGCACCAAGCCTAGAGACTGCGGCTCCATGCGATCCGCACCGGGATGGTTCCCGATATGACTTCCGTAGTGCATCATTTGTTGTATCCCATTAACTCATCAAAGGTGATGGTTTTGTCTTCGGCTTTTGCCACACCCAGCGCCCACTCGACCACGTTCTCTTCCAGCACCACCGATTCGATATCGCGCAGGCGTTCCGGCTGGCTGTAAAACCACTTCACCACTTCCGGCGGATGCTCGTAGCTCTGCGCTTGCAAATCCACTGCCGCGCGCACTTGCTCCGGCTTGGCGTGCAGGCTGTGCGTACGCACCACTTCACCCAGGATCAATCCCAGCGACACGCGGCGTTGCGCCTGCGCCTCGAACACCTCCGCAGGCATCGGCATATCGTCCTTAACCGGCATGCCGCGCGCTGCCATGTTCTCGCGCGCCATCTTTTGCAACTCCTGAATTTCCATTTCAATCAGAGACTTAGGTGCGACTATCGGCGTGGCGTCCAACAGCGCCTGCATCACCTGATCTTTGGTTTTGGCTTTAAGGCGTTGTTTGACTTCGCGCTCCAGATTGGTCTTGACCTCGCTGCGCATTTTGGCGACATCGCCGTCTTCCACGCCCAGCGTTTTAGCGAACTCGGCATCGACCGGCGGCAATTGCGGTGCGGCAACTTCGCTGACCGAAACCTCAAAGCGCGCATTTTTTCCGGCAACGTCTTTGCCGTGATAATCATCAGGGAATTTCAGCTCAAACGATTTGCTCTCGCCCACCTTCATGCCCGCGAGATTTTTTTCAAAATCCGCCAGCAGGCGGCCTTCGCCCAGCACCGCATATTGATTGTCAGCCTTGCCGCCATCGAACTCGACACCATCAATCTTGCCCACGTAGCTGATTTGCACGCGGTCGCCGTTTTCTGCCGCACGCTCTGCCTTCTCAAAAGTCGCGCGCTGCTTGCGCATGATATCGAGCGTTTTATCGACCTCTGCGTCGCCCACGGCGAGCACCACGCGATCGACCGTTTTACCGGCAATGTCGCCGACCTTGATTTCGGGATAAACCTCGAAAGTAGCGCTGTACTGGAACTCTGCCGCGCCATCTGCCGGCGTCGAAGGATCAAATTTGGGATAGCCCGCTACTTTCAAATTCTGCTGGCGCACGGCGTCACCGAAACTTTTTTCGATCGTCGCGCCCATCACTTCCTGGCGCACTTGCGCGCCATATTGCTGCTGCACCACCTTGAACGGCACTTTGCCGGGACGAAAGCCCGGCATCTTTGCCGTGCGGCCTATGTGCTTCAGGCGCGATTGCACCTCGGTTTCAATTTCCGCCAGCGGCACGGCCACGCTCAAACGCCGTTCCAGACCGCTTAAAGTTTCAAGATTCGCTTGCATGAACTGCTGTCCCTTATGATGTCGTGTCACTGCCGTTGGTTGGTTCTTGGTGCGAAAGAAGGGACTCGAACCCCCACGCCTTTCGGCGCCAGAACCTAAATCTGGTGCGTCTACCAATTCCGCCACTTTCGCTTTGTGCGCAATGCAACATGAAGCCCCCACGCTAACAACCCTGCGGGTATCTCGCACGTATTAACTCGGCTACCTCCATTGCAACTGGGTGATTGTAATATACTCGCCACTTTAACGACACCCCGCAATGCTTGCCATTTTCTACCGATTTATTGTGCAAGTTATTGTTTAAAATAGATGTTTTTGCAACAAGATGGCAGTCGATCACTACGAGAATTTCCCGGTCGCTTCCATCCTGATGCCCCCGCGCTTCCGGCGTCCCGTGGGGCTGATTTACCGCTTTGCACGAGAAGCGGATGATTTCGCCGATGAAGGCGATCTGCCGCCGGCCCAGCGTCTGCGGCTGCTGGACGGCTTTAACCACGAGCTCGACCGCATCGAGGCCGGCCAACCGCCGGGCATTGCGTGGTTCGCCGACCTTGCGCAGATCATCCGCGAACACGCGCTGCCGGTGCAGCTTTTTCGCGACCTGCTGTCGGCGTTTTCCCAGGACGTGGTTAAAGAACGTTACGCCGACTACGCCGACGTGCTCGACTACTGCCGCCGCTCGGCCAATCCCGTTGGACGCCTGTTGCTGGTACTCTACGGCGAAGCAACCGAGCAAAACAATGCTTGGGGCGACGCCATCTGCTCCAGTCTGCAACTCATCAATTTCTGGCAGGATGTCGCCATCGACTATCGCAAACCCCGCATTTATTTCCCCCAGGACGAAATGGCGCAATACGGCATCACCGAAAATCAAATCGCCCACGCTGATACTAACGGCACATGGCGGGAATTCATGAGGTTTCAGGTCAACCGCACTCGGCAATACCTGCATTCTGGTGCGCCACTGGGGCGGGTTTTAAAGGGTCGCCTCGGCTTGGAGATGCGCATGATTATTGCCGGCGGCGACCGCATCCTCACCAAAATAGAAAACGTAAATTACGATGTGTTTCATCGCCGTCCGGTGCTCAAGCCTCACGACTGGCTGTTGATGCTGGCGCGAACGGTGGTTTCGTGAGTGGCGTTCTGACGGGCCGCTTTTTAGCATGACGCCAGACGAATACTGCCGGCAAAAAGCCGTCGCCAGCGGCTCCAGCTTCTACTACAGCTTTCTGTTCTTGCCGCCGGAGCGCCGCCGCGCCATCACGGCGCTGTATGCCTACTGCCGCGAGGTCGATGATGTGGTCGATGAATGCACCGACGCCGGCGTAGCGCGCACCAAACTCGCGTGGTGGCGCGATGAAATCAGCAAACTCTACACCGGCACGCCGCAACATCCGGTAACCCAGGCGCTCGCCCCGGCGATTGCGGCCTATGGCATCGAACAGCAGCACATGCTCGAACTCATCGACGGCATGGCGATGGACCTCGACTACAACCGCTATCCTGACTTTGATACACTGCAACTTTATTGTCACCGCGTCGCGGGCGTGGTCGGCCTGATGTCCGCGAGCATCTTTGGCTACGCTGATAGGCAAACACTGGAGTACGCGCCGGAGCTCGGGCTCGCGTTCCAGTTGACCAACATCATTCGCGACGTGGGCGAAGACGCGCGCCGCAATCGCATTTATCTGCCGCTCGATGAACTGGAAAAATTCGGCGTTGTCGAAGGGGATATCCAGGCTGCACGCGAAACCGAGAACTTCCAGAAATTGATGACATTCCAGATTGAGCGAGCGCTCGCGCATTACGACGCCGCCTTCGCCAAACTGCCGGCGCGCGACCGCAAGCCGCAGGTTCCCGGCATCATCATGGCCGGCATCTACCGCACCCTGCTCGAAGAAATTCGCGACGATGGTTGCAAAGTTCTGAAACAACGCACCTCACTCACGCCGATCCGCAAGCTGTGGATCGCCTCCAAAACATGGCTTAAAGGCTAACCGTTGATGCGCAAGTCCCTGCGAAACACGATTCGTTCAGCACTGATCACCGCGGCACTGTCAACGCTCGCGCTGCCGGCCCACGCACAAGCCCCCGCCGCGCAAAATCCTGCCGCAGGCGCGGCCATCGCACCCGTCGCACCGGTCGCACCCGCCACCTCCGAAAACGCCCGCGACGTGCTGACGCGTGTGCGCCCCGCCGTGATCCAGATCAAAGGTTTTTTCGGTTCCAACACCGCGCAGGCGTTTCACGGCACCGGCTTTGCCGTCACCGACGACGGCGTGTTCATGACCAACTATCACGTGGTGGCGCAGCAGGTGCAGTTTCCGGATAAATATCGCCTGGAATACCGCACCACCGAAGGCAAAACCGGCAATCTCACCGTGCTCGCCGTCGACGTGCGTCACGATCTCGCCGTGGTGCGCGCCACGGGGCACGCACCCGGGCCGCTCAAGCTCGAATCCGCCGCGCTGACCAAGGGCGAGCGCGCGTATTCCGTGGGCTTTCCGCTGGACGTGGGCCTCACCATCACCGAGGGCGTGTCCAATGGCCGGGTCGAAGATTCATTCGACCCGCGCATCCACTACTCCGGTGCGATCAACGGCGGCATGTCCGGCGGACCGGCGTTTAATGCGGCGGGCAACGTCATCGGTGTCAATGTGTCCGGTTACCGCTTCGAGCAGTTGGTGAGTTTTCTGGTTCCAGCGGAGCACGCTCAGGCGCTGCTCGACCAATCGCTCAAACAAAAACCCGCCGCCGGTGGTTTAAAAAAAGAAGTGCAGACGCAAATGCACGCACACGCCGCTACGCTGCTCGGCGCGCTAAAGGACGACATGCTCACGCAGCCCACGTCGGGTTACCGCCTGCCCGCCAAGCTCGCGCCGTTTATCGATTGCAATGCCTCGGGCGATCCCGCTCCGGGCCAGCCCGTGCAAATTGTGCATATCAACTGCGCGGCCAAAGCGGGGCTCTATGTGCAGCAGGGCCTTTATAGCGGGGATCTTAAATACTCGCATTTCGTTCTGTCGACCGACAAGCTCGACGCGTGGCGCTTCGCCCACCGCTTGTCGGAGTTGGCGTCCGCCACCGGCGCCTACGGCTCACGCCGGCACGTGGGACCGTTCTCGTGCCAAAACCGTAACGTGCGCCTGAAAGGTTTTGACGCCAGCGTGATGGTGTGTACTCGCAGCTACCGCAAGCTCGAAGGACTCTACGATTTCACCGTGCGCGTGAGCAGCCTGAACGCATCCAAGCGCGGCTTCGCCAGCCACCTCGACATGTATGGCCTCGATTTCGATGCCGGCATGGCCTTCATAAAACGCTACGTTGACGCGATGGAGTGGAACCCATGAGCGCC
>JAYVQD010000553.1:0-14263 GCA_043777275.1 Nitrosomonadales bacterium | reverse complement strand
CTATCTCGATGTAAAAAATCTTGCGATCGCGCTTGAAGAAGTGGGCATCGCACAGCGCGCGGATCCTTCGTATGGCCCGGCCTACACTGTGGCCGGCTTGATTTACGCGGAAATGAGGAACGATGCCCTGGCCGAACAGAATTTTCAGCAGGCATTGCGCCTTAATCGCCAGGATCCTGAAGCGAACAATAGCTACGGCAACTTTCTGTGTCAGCGAAAACGCGAAGCCGAGGGAATGCGGCTGTTCATGGTGGCGGCAAACGATCCGCTATATCAGTATCCCGAGCGCTCGTATGTTTCTGCCGGCATGTGCGCGCGCCGCCGCGGCGATTTGGCGGAAGCCGACGCGCACTTCCGCAGCGCGCTCAAGTTGCAGCCGAATCAGATTCAGGCGCTTTATCAGTTGGCGGACGTCAGTTATGCGCGTGCGAATTACCCCGATGCGCGCCTTCATCTGCAACGATTGATCCCGGTCGCTTCCGGTAGCCCGGAAATACTGTGGTTGATGTTGCGCACCGAGCGCCGTGGCGGCGATCGCAACAATGAGGCCAGTCTGGCGCACCAATTGCGCACCAATTTCCCCAATTCCAAAGAAGCTCAGGCGTTGGTGGCCGGGCAGTTCGACTAAAGCGTATGGAAGATGAGATCCAGCCAGTACGTGTAAGCGAGTTGTCGCCAGGCGCCGCGCTTGCGGCTGCTCGCATTGCGCAAGGTCTCAGTGTGGAGGCGGTTGCAGGCCGGTTAAAGCTGACGTCTTTGCAGATCGAGGCAATGGAAGCGGATGATTTCGGCGCCTTGCCGGGGCCGGTGTTTGCGCGCGGGTTCGTGCGCAATTACGCGCGCCTTCTCAATCTCGACACTGCGCCACTGATGGATGCCATGATGCAACATCTGCCGCAGCCGGATGCACAGCAGGATGGACGGTTGTTGCGCGACGCAACCGGTGTTGCGTTTGAAAAATCCAGCCGTTCCCGCAGTTTGCCCGCGATAGCGCTGGTCTTTGCGGGTGTGGTCGGCGCGCTGGCCTATTACGAATTTGTGCTGAACGGCCCGCGCAGCGGACAGCCGGTAGCAGAAGTGAGACCGCTTCCTATCCAGTCAACGCCTGTGCCTGTGGATGGAAGTGCGGCACCCACCGTTGCAGAGCTGGCGCCTCCGCTGGTGGGTGCGCAAAATACAGGCAGCACCCATACTGCGGCTGCCACGTCCGGCAACCGTGGGCTGCATTTCCTGTTCAGTCAAGAGTCATGGGTGGAGGTGCGGGATGGTTTGGGTAACATACTGTTTTCACAGGTAAATTCTGCTGGTACTGAGCAACGCATTCAGGGCGAGCCGCCGTTCAGTGTGGTGGTAGGCGGCGCGCGCGGTGTGCAGCTTGCCTATAACGGCAGCCCCATTGATCTCGCGGCCCATGCCACCGAAGGCGTGGCGCGACTCAGGCTAGACTAATGACTGAACTGCGATGTTTACCGGCTTATGGCTCTGCTGCGCGGCGCGGCAGTGTACGGGTGCGCGTGGGGAATGTTGATATTGGCGGCGATGCGCCCATCGTGGTGCAATCGATGACCAACACCGACACGGCGGATATCGCCGGCACGGTGACGCAAGTGGCTGCTCTCGCGCTCGCCGGATCGGAGATCGTACGGATAACCGTCAACACCGCCGAAGCGGCTGCTGCGGTTCCTCATATCCGCGAAAAACTCGACGCAATGGGCGTTCATGCGCCGCTGGTCGGCGATTTTCATTTCAATGGCCATCGCTTGCTGACGCAGCATCCGGCATGTGCCGAGGCGTTGGCCAAGTTGCGTATCAATCCCGGCAACGTCGGGCGTGGTTCGAAGCGCGACGAACAATTCGCGACCATGATCGAGTTCGCCTGCCGCTATAACAAACCCGTGCGCATCGGTGTTAACTGGGGCAGCCTTGATCCCGAACTCATCGTGCGCATGATGGATGACAATGCAAAGCAAGCGGTGCCCGATGAGGCTGCAGTGATTACGCGGCGCGCGCTGGTGGCTTCGGCCATCGACAGCGCCGTGTTGGCGGAAAAGCTCGGGCTGGCACACGACAAAATTGTACTCTCATGCAAGGTGAGCGGGGTGCAGGATTTGATCGCGGTGTATCGTGATCTCGCCGTGCGTTGTGATTACGCATTGCACCTTGGGCTGACCGAAGCGGGCATGGGTTCTAAAGGGATCGTGGCGTCCACGGCGGCGATGAGCGTGTTGTTGCAGGAAGGCATCGGTGACACCGTACGTGTTTCGCTTACGCCTGAACCGGGCGGCGACAGAACGCGGGAGGTCATTGTTTCTCAGGAGATATTACAAACCATGGGGCTGCGTTCATTTACCCCGATGGTGATTGCCTGCCCCGGCTGCGGACGCACCACCAGCACTTTTTTCCAGGAACTTGCCGACCAGATTCAAAGCTATCTGCGCACGCAGATGACCGATTGGCGCGGCAAACATCCCGGCGTCGAAACCATGAACGTCGCGGTGATGGGCTGCGTGGTCAATGGGCCCGGCGAAAGCAAGCATGCCAACATCGGCATCAGCTTGCCGGGCTCGGGTGAAAATCCGGTGGCGCCGGTGTTCGTGGATGGTGTTAAGACCGTGACGTTGAAAGGCGACAAAATCGCCGAAGAGTTTCAGAGTATCGTCGAAAAATACGTGCAGGACAAATACCCCGCCGTCGTATCACCAACCGCATGAGCGCCCCGATCCGTGCAATCCGCGGCATGAACGATGTGCTGCCGGATGAGGCTTACTTGTGGCAATACCTCGAAGACGCGGTGCGCGAGGTGTTCCGGCAGTACGGCTATCGCAATATACGCACACCCATCGTCGAGTACACCAGTCTGTTTGTGCGCGGCGTGGGTGAAGTGACCGATATCGTCGAAAAGGAAATGTACTCCTTCGAGGATTCAATGAACGGCGACAAGCTGTCGTTGCGCCCCGAAGGCACTGCGCCTACCGTGCGCGCGGCGCTGCAGCACAACTTGCTCTACAGCGGCCCGCAGCGGCTGTGGTACAGCGGCCCGTTGTTCCGCCATGAGCGTCCGCAGAAAGGGCGCTATCGTCAGTACCACACCTTTGGCGTGGAGGCGCTGGGCTTCGCCGGGCCTGATATCGATATCGAAATGCTGGTGCTGGCGCGGCGTCTGTGGCAACGCCTCGGTATTGAAAATGTCGAATTGCAAATTAACACGATCGGCAGCAATGACGAGCGGCGCGCGTTTCGCGGCAAACTGATCGCCTATTTTGAGGGGCATCGCGAAGTGCTCGACGAAGACGCGCAGCGGCGTCTGCTGACGAATCCGTTGCGCATTCTGGATTCAAAAAATCCGGCGATGCAAAACGTGATCGAAGCCGCGCCGAAGTTGATGGATCACTTGGGCGCTGCCTCACGCGCGAATTTCGACGCGGTGCTGGCGGGACTTCATGCGGCAAACATTCCGTATGTGATTAACCCGCGTCTGGTGCGCGGCCTCGATTATTACAACCTCACCGTCTTTGAATGGGTGAGCGGCGAGCTGGGGGCGCAAAGCGCGGTGTGTTCGGGCGGGCGTTATGATGGCTTGTTTGAACAACTCGGCGGCAAAGCGACGCCGGGCTGCGGTTTCGGTATCGGCGCTGAGCGTTTACTGCTACTGCTCGAAAGCAAGGCTGGCGCGTTGCCGAAACTGGAGCCTGACGTGTGGCTGGTGCATCAAGGCGAGGCGGCGGACCAGGCCGCGCTGCGGGTAGCCGAACAATTGCGCGACGCCGGCTTGAACGTCGTGCTGCACTGTGGCAGCGGCGGTTTTAAAGCACAAATGAAAAAAGCCGATGCCAGCGGCGCACGGTTCGCGGTTATCATCGGCGACGACGAAGCGGCGGCCGGCACGGTGGTGCTGAAGGCTTTGCGAACGGCGGCAGAACAACGGTCGGTAGTGCTGGCCGAGGCTATCGAAATTATAAAAAATGGATTATAAACAATGGCTTACGATTTAGAAGAACAGGAGCAGATTGCAGTCATCAAGGACTGGTGGCGTAAGTACGGCAACCTGGTGACCACCGTTTTGCTGGCCGTGCTGGTGGGTATTGCAGGTCTCCAGGCGTGGCGCTATTACAGCAGCCAGCAATCGACGGCGGCGGCCACGCTTTACAGCCAGCTTGATACGGCCGATCAGTCGAACGAGCCCAAAAAAGTGCAAGACATAGCCGCCAGCATCGCCTCCAGCCACGGCTCGACCACCTATGCCGCGATGGCGCAGTTGCGCGCGGCTAAAACGCTGGCAGCTAGCAACGATCTCGCCGGCGCCAAACTGCGCTTGCAGTGGGTGGTCGAAAAAGCCAAAGAAGATGAAATACGCGATGTAGCGCGTTTGCGTCTGGCGGGCGTTTTGCTCGACGAAAAAAATCCGGAAGAAGCATTGAAGCTGCTGGACACCAAACACGCTCCCGCGTTTGACGGCATGTATGCCGATCTGAAAGGCGATATTCTCGCCGTGCAGGGCAAGCGCGCCGAAGCGCGCGCGGCGTATCAGGCGGCCCTGGACAAGAGCGAGGCGAACAGCAATTACCGTCAGTTGATCCAGGTCAAACTCGACGCGGTGGGCGAGGCGAAGTGATGCATCGTTCCTGGCTGACGCTCCTGCTCCCGCTGCTGCTGGTGCTCCCGCTCGGCGGCTGCGACACCGTCAAGGGTGCTTACAATAGTTGGTTTGGCGCGTCCACGCCCGCCGCCAAGCCGGCCGAGCTGGTGCAGATACGTCCGACGGTAACGCCCACGATTGCCTGGCGCAGTACCATCGGCGCGGCGGACAAGACGGTGTTCTTTCCGTCGGTGTCCGGCAATACGGTATGGGTCTCCGGCGCCAGCGGACAGATTGCCGCGTTTGCCGCCAACTCGGGCGCGGTGACTACGCGATTTGAGGCGGGTCAACGCATCGCTAGTGGTGTGGCGGCGAGTGCGACGGTGGTGGCGGTGGGTACCGCGCGTGGTGAGCTCTTGGCATTTAGCAACACCGGCAAGGCGTTGTGGAAAGCGCAACTGCCCGGAGAAATACTGGCGCCACCCGCCGTGGATGGCGATCTGGTGGTTGTGCGTTCGGGTGATGGCACGATTTACGGTTTTGACGCCACCAGCGGTAAGCGCCGCTGGGTTTATCAACGGTCTACGCCGGCGCTTTCCGTGCGCAGCCATGCGGGTGTGGTGATCCATCGCGGTTTGGTGATTGCCGGATTTCCGGGCGGACGTCTGGTAGCCGTATCGGCGGCCAATGGCGGCGCGGCTTGGGACGCCATCGTGGCGCTACCCAAAGGTACCACCGAGCTGGAGCGTGTGGCAGACGTGACCAGCTTTCCCGTGGTGGACGATGTGCGCGCGTGCGCCGTGGCGTATCAGGGCCGTGTCGCGTGCTTTGATGCTGTTCGCGGTTCGGCGATATGGGCGCGCGATATATCCAGTTTCAGCGGCATGGCCGCGGATAACCGTAACCTGTACATCACCGACGACAAAAACGCGGTGGTGGCGCTCGATAAATCCAACGGCAGCAGCGTGTGGAAACAGGATAAATTGTTTGGCCGTGGCGTCAGCCGACCGCTGGCCGTGGGGCGTTTTGTCGTGGTCGGGGATTATCAGGGCTTCGTGCATTTTCTGTCACGCGAAGACGGTTCATTCGCGGCGCGCATCGCTACCGACGGCAGCCAAATCGCCGCAGCGCCGGTGCCGCTGGATATCGCCACCTTTCTGGTGCAGACGCGCAATGGCGGCGTGTTCGCCATTACCGTTCAGTGAAAGGTTAACCGTAATCGGCAAGCGGTGATTGAAATCCACGGCTATTCGTGATTTGTCCGTGTGTTTCCTTTGCTGACTGCCGGTTTGCTTCAACATGAAACCCACCATCGTTATCGCAGGCCGGCCCAACGTCGGAAAATCGACGCTGTTTAACCGCCTCACCCGCACGCGCGACGCCATCGTCGCGGATTTGCCCGGACTCACGCGCGACCGTCACTACGGAGAAGGGCGCGTCGGCCAGCGGCCCTACCTGGTGGTCGATACCGGCGGTCTGGAGCCGAGCAACGCGGAAGGGGTCTACCGCGAAATGGCGCGCCAGACGCGTCAGGCGGTGGATGAGGCCGATTCGGTGCTGTTCGTGGTGGATGGCCGCAACGGTGTAGCACCGCAGGACATCAAAATCGCCGCCGAATTGCGCAAGACCGCGCGCAAAGTATGGTTGGTGGTGAACAAGGCCGAGGGCATGTCGCGACCCGCCGTAACCGCTGAGTTTTATGAGCTGGGATTGGGTGATCCGCTACCGATTTCGGCGTCTCACGGGGAAAACGTTTCTGACCTGATGGATCTGGTGCTGGCGGATTATCCGCATGCCACCAAAGACGCCCCCGAGGACGACAAGACCCCGCGCATTGCCATCGTGGGCCGTCCCAACGTGGGCAAATCCACGTTGGTCAACGCGGTGCTCGGCGAGCAGCGGGTGGTGGTGTTCGACATGCCCGGCACCACGCGCGACTCGGTCTACATTGATTTTGAGCGCGAGGGAAAACGCTACACGCTGATCGATACGGCGGGTGTCAGGCGCCCCGGAAAAGTCAACGAGGCTGTAGAAAAATTCAGTGTAATCAAGACCATGCAGTCGATTGAGGACTCCAACGTGGTGGTGCTGGTGGTCGATGCGCAGCAGGATATCGCGGATCAGGACGCGCATCTTGGCGGATTTATCATCGAGTCCGGGCGCGCGCTGGTGGTAGCGGTGAACAAATGGGATGACCTGCCCGACTACAACCGCGAAATGATCAAGTATGGGTTGTTGCGCAAGCTGGACTTTTTGAGCTTTGCCAACCTGCACTTCATTTCCGCACTCAAAGGGCAGGGCGTCGGCGCTGTGATGCACTCCGTCGATAGCGCGTTCGACGCGGCCATGATCAAACTCTCCACCCCACGTCTGTCCCGCGCGCTGGAGGCAGCCGTGGCGAAACAGGAGCCGCCGCGTGCCGGGCCCATCCGCCCCAAGCTGCGCTATGCGCATCAGGGCGGTTCCAATCCGCCGCGCATTATCATCCACGGTAACTCGCTGGAGCACGTGTCCGATAGTTACCGGCGCTATCTGGAACGATCCTTCAGAGACGCGTTCAAACTCAAAGGCACCCCCTTAAAGGTCGAGTTCAAGAGCGGGCAGCGCAATCCGTACCGGAGCGCGGAATTTGCCGCCGCTGGGAAATACACCAATAAACGCAAGTGAGGAACGGTAATCCGCTAGCGCTAAACGGGATTTTGCAGTAGAGTAAAGTGGCATAAAACTACAACAAGCGAGGGCATCATGAGCAATAAGGGCCAGTTGTTACAAGACCCGTTCCTGAACACGCTGCGTAAGGAACACATCCCCGTATCGATTTATCTGGTCAACGGCATCAAATTGCAGGGGCAGGTGGAGTCGTTCGATCAATATGTTGTGCTGCTCAAGAACACCGTCACACAGATGGTCTACAAACACGCGATATCCACCGTGGTGCCTGCTCGCGCGGTTACTATTTCGCTCGACGAGGGCGAATAGCCGCTTGATGTTGTTCCGTGCCCGCTTTTCAGTAGTGCTGCTACTGCCAGTGATAACTACAGATGTTTGATCGTCCCGGCAGTCGTTCCGGCGGTACCGATGCGGTGCTGGTTGCGCTTGATTTCGGTGATGATGACTACGCAGAAAGTCTTGCGGAGATCCAGTTGCTCGCGTCCAGTGCGGGTGTCATTGCCAAGGACATTGTGCGCGGCAAGCGCGACCGCCCGGATTCGGCATTTTACGCAGGCAAGGGGAAAGTTGATCAAATCGCCGAGGCTGTCGCCGCGCAGCAAGCGCAGTTGGTCATTTTCAACCACGAACTTTCGCCTGTGCAGGAACGCAATCTGGAAAAGCGCCTGAGCTGCCGCGTGGTCGATCGCACCAGCTTGATCCTCGATATTTTCGCGCAGCGCGCGCGCAGCCACGAAGGCAAGTTACAGGTGGAGCTGGCGCAGCTCGATCATCTGGCGACACGACTGGTGCGCGGCTGGACCCATCTGGAGCGTCAAAAGGGTGGTTTCGGTATGCGCGGTCCCGGCGAAACTCAGCTCGAAACTGACCGTCGCCTGCTCGGCAAGCGGGTCAAGGTGTTGAAGGAAAAACTGATCAAGGTGGAGGCGCAACGCGCGGTGCAGCGCCGCTCGCGCAATCGCGCGCATGTGCTGTCGGTATCGCTGGTCGGCTATACCAATGCTGGCAAATCCACCTTGTTCAATACCCTGACCCGGGCGGACGTCTACGCCGCTGACCAGTTGTTTGCGACGCTGGACACCACTACCCGCAAGCTGCACATCGGCACGGCGCACACCGGCTCTGCCGCGACCGGCGTGGTGTTGTCGGATACCGTAGGCTTTATCCGGCGGCTGCCGCACACGCTGGTGGCGGCGTTCCGGGCGACGCTGGAAGAAACCGTCCACGCCGATTTGCTGTTGCATGTGGTCGATGCCAGCAGCGCGGATCGCGATGCGCAGATCGAGGCAGTGAATGTGGTGCTGAAGGAGATCGGCGCCGATGCGATTCCGCAGGTGCTACTCTATAACAAGATCGATTTGACGGTGTTTCCTGCGCAGGTTGACAGCGACGAATGTGGTAACATAACGCGGGTTTGGATCAGCGCCCAGAACGGTCAAGGTCTTGATTTATTGAGGAATGCTCTGGGGCAGATTGCCGTAGCGGCATTGGATTCCAGTCTTAGTGACTCCGGTCGCGTCGCCGTTGCTTGATGTCGTGGCCCGGTGGCGGTTGTCGAAATCGTGAGCTGCGCTGTGCTGGAGATAACACCATCAACCATCCGGAAAATTATTCATGGCAGGTTTAGTGCAATCGCTTGGTGAATCCGCGCGCAACGGCGTGGCGCGCATGCTGAATGCGTTGATGTCGCTCAATGATCCGCAATGGGGCAAGCGGCCCGGCGGCGGCAATCAGGGGCCGCCCGACCTTGATGAAGTGTGGCGCAATTTCCAGAAAAAATTCGGCGGCCTGTTCGGTAAGCGCGGCGGCGGCAATGGCAGCGAATCCGGTGCGCCTATGGGACCCAAACATCTGGGTGGCGGCGCCATCGTGTTGGCCGCACTGGTTGTGGGATTGTGGATTGCCAGCGGGTGGTACATCGTTAACGAGGGCCAGAGCGGCGTGGTGCTGCGTTTTGGCAAGTACTCGGAAGTCACCGCTCCGGGTTTGCGCTGGCACATGCCGTACCCGATAGAGTCGCGCCAGATCGTGAATGTGTCGCAAGTGCGCAGCGTTGAAGTGGGTTACCGCAATAACGTCAAGAGCAAGGTGCTCAAGGAATCCCTGATGCTCACCGACGACGAGAATATCGTCGATGTGCAGTTTGCGGTGCAGTGGGTCGTTAAAAGCCCCAAGGACTACCTGTTTGAAAATCGCTCGGCGGATGACACGGTGTTGCAGGCGGCGGAAACGGCGATACGGGAAGTGGTCGGCAAGAGCACCATGGATTACGTGGTGCAACAAGGCCGTGCGGACGTGCAGGCGAAGGTACACAAGCTGATGCAAACGATACTGGATCGCTATAAAACAGGCATTGAAGTCCAGAAGCTGAATATGCAAAACGCGCAGCCGCCGGAGAAAGTGCAGGCGGCGTTTGAAGATGCGGTCAAGGCGGGCCAGGATCGCGAGCGCCAGAAAAACGAAGGGCAAGCCTACGCCAACGACATCCTGCCGAAGGCCAAGGGTATGGCGGCGCGTTTGATGCAGGAAGCCGAAGGTCATCGCCAGCGTGTCGAGCAGGAAGCCATGGGTGATGCCGAGCGATTCAATCAGGTGGTTGCCGAATACAAGAAAGCGCCGCAAGTGACACGCGACCGGCTGCATCTGGATGCCATGCAGCAGATCATGTCCAGCACGACCAAAGTGGTGATCGAAAAGGGCGGTAACAATCTGCTCTATCTGCCTCTCGACAAAATCATGCAGATGGGGGCTACCGCTGAACCAGCGGCGGGCGCCGCAGCGCCAGCGGCACAGGCGGCCCCCGTGCCAGACCCATCGACTGCACGCAGCCGCGAAGCCTTGCGCTCGCGTGAACGGGAGCAACGGCCATGAACAAGGGAATCTCAGCGTTGCTTTACGGTCTGGCCGCGGTAGTGGTGGTCGTGTTCATGTCGATGTTTATCGTCGATGAGCGTCAAAGCGCTATCGTGTTCCGCCTCGGTGAAGTGGTGAGGATCAATAACAAGCCAGGCCTGTATTTCAAGGTTCCGTTGCTGGATAACGTGCGCTATTTCGACGTGCGCATACTGACGATCGACACGCCGGAGCCGCAACTTTTCCTGACGTCGGAAAAGAAAAACGTGCAAGTGGATCTGTTTGTGAAGTGGCGCATCTCCGACGTGCGGCAGTATTACATCAGTATCGTGGGTGGCAGCGGCGGCACCGGTGAATCACAGGCGCAGACGCGTTTGCTGCAGACCATCAATGAGGGATTGCGCGCTGAATTTGGCCGCCGCACGGTGCACGAGGTGGTGTCGGGCGAACGTGACAAGATCATGGACTTGATGCGTCAGAAAGCGAGCGAAGACGCCAGTAAGATTGGCATCGAAGTGCTCGATGTGCGGCTAAAGCGCGTCGATTTGCCCGAAGGCGTTACAGAGTCCGTGTATCAGCGGATGACGGCGGAGCGCACGCGCGTGGCTAACGAATTGCGTTCCACCGGCTCGGCCGAATCGGAAAAAATACGTGCGGAAGCGGACAAGCAAAAAGCCGTGATTCTTGCCGAAGCTTACCGGGATGCGCAAAAAATCAAAGGCGAGGGCGATGCTAAAGCAACCGCGATTTACGCGAAAGCCTACGAACAGAGCCCCGAGTTTTACAGCTTCTCCCGGAGTCTTGATGTCTACAAGGCGGGTTTCAAGGGCAAGGGCGACGTATTAGTGCTCGACCCAAATTCCGACTTTTTCAAGTACTTTAAGTCCGGCGGGCGGGCTGGCAAATAGCGCCGTTGGCGTTCTGGGTGGAATGGCGCGAATGGTGCTACCGGTGCTACATGGGTTTACGCGCGGTCTGCAACCCGCCTCGCCAGCATGAGCCAGCAACTGCTGCTTACCGCGATTGCCTTGATGCTGGTATTCGAGGGCATATTGCCGTTCCTTGCTCCGGGTCTGTGGCGTGAAACCTTTCGCCGCCTCACGGAAATGAGCGATGTGCATATCCGCTTCATCGGCCTCACGTCGATGCTGATCGGTCTATTAATACTTTACTTCGCCCGAAACTAAAAAAATCACCATGCGCACCTGGTTGTTACCCGAATACGTTGAGGACATCCTGCCCGCCGAAGCCGCGCGCATCGAGCGGTTGCGCCGCGCCATCCTCGATCTGTTCGCGGTACACGGCTATCAATTGGTGATGCCGCCGCTGCTGGAGTACGTCGATTCGCTGTTAACAGGCACCGGCCATGATCTCGATTTGCGCACCTTCAAACTGGTCGATCAACTGTCGGGGCGCATGCTCGGCGTGCGCGCCGACATCACGCCGCAGGTGGCGCGTATCGATGCACATTTGTTGAATCGCAGTGGCGTGACGCGGCTGTGTTATGCGGGCAGCGTGTTGCACACCGTGCCCTCGGAATTGAATCGCACACGCGAGCCGCTGCAGATCGGCGCCGAGATTTACGGCCACAAAGGCGTGGAGAGCGATATTGAAGTGCAGCGGCTGATGATGCAGGCGATGGCGGCGTCGGGTATTGCGGCGGCACATCTGGATCTGGGCCATGTGGCTATTTTTAGAACGCTGGTGCGGCGCGCGAAAATCGCTGCGGCGAAAGAGTCGGATTTGTTTCGTGCCATGCAGTTGAAAGATGTTTCCGCGTTGCGCGCGTTGACCAAAAATCTCGATCGCACCACGCGCGAAGCCATGGCCGCGTTGCCCGATCTGTATGGCGGGCGCGAAGTGCTGGCCGCCGCGAGCAAGCGGCTGCCGGGCTATCCTGAAATTCGCACGGCGTTGAAAGATTTAAAACGGCTGTCGGACGCGCTGGCCGATGTGGCGAAAATACGCTTCGATCTGGCAGAGCTGCGCGGCTATCACTACCACAGTGGTGTGGTGTTCGCGGCGTATGCCCAAGGGTGGAGCAACGCGCTGGCGCGCGGCGGACGTTACGACGAAGTAGGCAAAGCCTTTGGACGCGCGCGCGCAGCCACCGGCTTCAGTATGGATTTACGCGAGCTGGCCTCAGCGCGCCCCAACGGCGGCGCGAAGCTTGGCGTGCTGGCGCCGTACAAGCCCCATGATGCCGCGTTGCAAAAGCGCATTGGCGCGTTGCGCGCGCGCGGAGAAATAGTCATAGTAGACCTGCCGGGACACGCCGGAACACGTCGTGAACTGGGTTGTGATCGCCGGCTGGTGCGTCGCGCAGGTGCTTGGACGATTGCCAAAGTAGTATCGTAAGTATTTGTTTTTAAAGAATAATTTATTACCCATTAAGGTGCATTTAGCATGTCGAAGAACGTAGTCGTGGTAGGCGCTCAGTGGGGTGACGAAGGCAAGGGCAAGATCGTTGATTGGCTGACCGATCACGCGCAGGGCGTGGTGCGTTTTCAGGGCGGACACAACGCGGGTCATACGCTGGTCATCGGCGGCAAGAAAACGGTGCTGCACCTGATCCCGTCGGGCGTGCTGCGCGAGAACGTGGCTTGCTACATTGGCAACGGCGTGGTGCTGTCGCCGCAAGCGCTGCTGGAAGAGCTCGATACGCTGGAAAAAATGGGTGTGAACGTGGCCTCGCGGCTGTTCATCAGCGAAGCGTGTCCGATCATCATGCCGCATCACGTTGCGCTCGACCGCGCGCGCGAAACCGCCAAGGGCGCGGGCAAGATCGGCACCACGGGTCGCGGCATCGGCCCGGCGTACGAAGACAAAGTGGCGCGTCGCGGCATACGGCTGCAAGATCTGTTTCATCGCGAACGCTTCGCCGCCAAGTTGGGCGAGGTACTGGATTTTCATAACTTCGTGCTCAAAAACTATTTCAAGACCGACATCGTTGATTTTCAGAAGACGCTGGATGAAACGCTGTCGTACGCCGAGCGCATCAAACCCATGGTGAACGATGTGCCGCGCATGCTGTATGAGGCGCAGCAGGCCGGCAAGAATTTATTGTTCGAGGGCGCGCAGGGCACGCTGCTCGATATCGATCATGGCACGTATCCGTATGTGACCTCAAGCAACTGCGTCGCGGGCGCGGCGGCGACCGGATCGGGTGTTGGGCCGCAGGCGCTGAATTATGTACTGGGTATTACCAAGGCTTACACCACGCGGGTTGGATCAGGACCTTTTCCGACGGAACTCGACGACGATACAGGCAAGTATTTGGCAACGCGCGGTAACGAGTTTGGCGCCACCACTGGCAGGCCGCGCCGTTGCGGCTGGTTTGACGCAGCCGCATTGAAACGAGCGATCCAGATTAACGGCGTTTCGGGCCTGTGTGTGATGAAGCTCGACGTGATGGACGGCATGGATCGCGTGCAACTGGGCGTGGGTTACCGGATGAACGGCGTGGCGCGCGACATACTGCCGTTTGGCGGCGAGTTGCTCGCGCAATGCGAGCCGGTATATGAAGAAATGCCCGGCTGGTCCGAGAGTACGCTGGGCGTAACGCAATTCGAAAAGCTGCCGAAAGCCGCGCAGAATTATTTGAATCGAATGCAGGAAGTGTGCGGCGTACCGATTGATATCGTGTCCACCGGACCGGATCGCGAGCAGACGATAGTGCGGCGCCATCCGTTTGTGGATTAGCGCTACCGGCGTTGGTTTCGCAACGCGAAGCCAACAATGATCAATGCGCAATGAAAAATGCGGAACGATTTTGGTCGTTCCGCATTCGCCGCCACACTTTTCAAGATTTGTTACTCTACTGGTGCCCAGAAGAGGACTCGAACCTCCACGGTATTACCCGCCAGCACCTGAAGCTGGTGCGTCTACCAATTCCGCCACCTGGGCCATGCAAAGCAGGCGGCGATTTTATCCGAATGCATTGAATTGATCAAATGAAAACCCATAAGAAAAAAACAAAAACTTCCAATAGCCCGGCGCGCATTGCCCCCCCGGCCAAGTCCAAATCCGCTAAAAAAGCGCCTGCTGGCCGCACGCCACGCGAACCGCGCGAACCACGGCCCGCGCGCGCCGCACGTGCGCCGCGACCGGCCCGTCATTTGGGCGCCCTCGCGCCCGCAACCACCGACCTTGCGCGTAACCAGC
>JAYVQD010000552.1:0-3620 GCA_043777275.1 Nitrosomonadales bacterium | reverse complement strand
CTTCGCCGGTGAGTATCACCACGCCGGTGTCGATGTCATCCGGATGCAACCCTGCAGCCGCGTAGGCCCTGTCGATGATGGCGCCCAGCGCTGCGTCGTCGATCATTTCTTCGCTGCGGTAGGGCGTCAGCGCCACCGGCGATTGATAGAGTGTCTCGCGCGACACCACGTAATAGCGACTCGACAAATCCTCGCCGAAGCGGCGCAGATTCATTTTCGAGAACACCACTTGCGTGCCCGAGGAACCGATGTCCATGCCTACGCTGACCAGCGTGACATGATCGGCGATCCAGATCGGGTTTTCTTCCAGCGAACCATTGCCCTCGATGTTATCGTGGTCGTGGTCGGCATCCAGCCCGTTGTGCGTATGCGCGTAATCGGCGCCGTACTGGTGATCGGTTATCGAATGGCCGCGCGGATCGTCGGAAGGAGGTTGCTGTGCCATGCGGATTATCGTGTGGCCGGGCTCAGGCGCGTCGCGCGAGGGGCGCCGGCTGATAGCCCAGGCGTTGCGAAACCGCGCCGGCCACGTGTACCAGATCGCGAGCATAGTCCAGCAGGATTTTTTTCGACATGCGGTGCGTCGGACCGGAGATGCCGATGGCGGCGACGGCCTGTCCTGAAAAATTCCGTATCGCCGCCGCGACGCCGTGTAGTCCGGGTTCGGCTTCTTCCTCCTCCAGCGCATAGCCCTGATTAACGATGACGGTGAGTTCGCGCCGCAGATTCGCGGGCGAGGTAATGGTGGCGTCGGTGAAGGCGACCAGCCCTTGTGTCACGGCGGCTTCAAAGGTCTGCGCCGTCGCGTGGGCGAGCAGTGCCTTGCCGATCGCTGTGCAATGCAGGGGCGCACGTGTGCCGACGCGGTAACTCATGCGCAAGGCACGGCGGCTTTCGATGACGTTGATATAGAGCGCCGCCGTCTGGTCGAGTACGGCAAGCTGCACGGTCTCGCCGGTGCGCTCCGAGAGTTCCTTCAAATACGGGCGCGCCTCGGTGGTCACGTCCATCTTGCGGCGTACCAATGCGCCCAGTTCAAACAGCGCGAGGCCGAGACGATATTTGCCGTCGCGCCCGGTCTGCTCCAGCATGCCTTGTTCGACGAGCGAAGACACAAGGCGATGCACCGTGCTTTTGGCAAGACCGACGCGCCGCGCAAGATCGCTGATGCCGATCTCGGATTCGTGATCCGAAAACACCTTGAGCAAACGCAGGGCGTTGTTGACCGAGGACAGACGGGTGCGGGCGCCGCCCGTTCGCGATTTGCGCCGCGTGCGCACGGGAGCACCGGTTGGAATGCTCACGGCGTCGCTCCGTTGCGCGCCGTGACACGCATCGCCACCACAAAACTGGCCAGCAACAGCGCAATAATCGCGAGACTCACATACGCACCGGCACCTTCCATGGCCGCACCGATGTCCGGACTGAAATAGCGGGCAACGCCGAGACCGGCAATGGCGATGCTCAGCGTGCCGATCATAAGGCTCATGACGCGCGAGGCCACCAGCGCGCGGCGATCCGCTTTGCCGAGCATGCGCGCCACCCACAAACCGTTGAGGCCATCGGCGGTCATCATGCCCGCCGTGAATACCAGTCCAAGCAACAACGAAAAGGTCCAGCCCGCCATTTGCTGCGCGGTCAGCGAAAACAGCGCGGCCTGACTCCAGGTATCAAACGACAGCGCGAATAATGCGCCCACGGCAGCGATGACCATCGGATGATCGGTGCGCGCGACACGCGCCAGCCAGCGCGCGCGCAATCCCACGCTGCGAACCATTTTGTCGCGCGGCGTGCGCCATACGGCCGCGATATTACCGGCGCCCAGCGCGGCAAGAAACACGATGGATATCCAGACGCCGACGTGCTCCAGCCACGCCGGCGTGGAGAACCCGCCGGAAAGTGATGCGACTACCGTGGCAACCACCGTAACCACGAAGCCGTGTCCCAGCGAAAACAAACATCCCGACCAGCGGGCCAGGCGCGGCCGGCGCTCCGCATTAAAGCGCGTGAGCCCGTCGATGGTGGCGAGATGGTCGGGATCCATGCCGTGTTTCGCGCCCAGTGCGAACACGACCAGGATTAACATCCACGCGCCTTGAACCTCCGCGACATTCATCGTCTCGTTCCGTGGTGTGTGTGGGCCATGCTGTTTGCTAGCGTTCGCTTGCGCGTCCGCAGGATGGGTGTGACGCGGCGGAATTATAGAGGAGAATCCGCGTGCCTCGCAATGAATAAGAACGTCGTTCCGCATGAAGGAACGTGATGTTCCGAGCTCGCCGACGGGCGATAAGGCGCTATTTTAGCGGGCACGAAAATAGCCATCGGGCCGGTCATTCCATCTATCCCGGCAAACGGCAAGGATGCGGGCGCTACATCCGTTCGTGAATTATAAGTATATGTTTTATTTATAGTTTTTGTATTTTCGCCTACGCCTACGCCTACGTCAGTACGGTTGCGCCCGAGTCAATCGTGGCGCGCGCCGGACGCACGCACCAGCGGCCCCCAGCGCCGGACTTCGGCGGCGACAAAATCCGTAAAGCCCTTGGCATCCAGATTATTGGTTTCGATGCCCTCGGGGCGCAGCCGTTCGCGCACGTCCGCGTGGTGCAGTATGCGACGAACATCGGTATTGAGCCGGGTGACGATCTCCGGTGGTGTGCCGGGCGGCGCGGACAGTGAAAACCACACCGCCGCCACGAGTTCCGGATATCCCGATTCACGAAACGTCGGTACCTCGGGAAAATCTGGCAGCCGCGCGGCCGAGCTGATGGCGATCGCGCGCACGCGCTTTGATCGCATCGCTGCGCTGGTGGTGGTAAGTGTGGTGGAAACGGCTTGTATATGTCCGGCGATGACATCGACCACCGCGCCGCTCGCGCCCTTGTAGGCAATGTGCTGCATCTGCGCGCCGGACTTCTGCTTGAACAGTTCCGCCAGCAACTGCCCGGTGCTGCCGTTACCGGCGGTGCCGTAGTTGATTGCGTGGCGTTGAGTTTTCGCGAGCGTGATGAACTGTTTGATGTCGTTCGCTGGAACGGAGGGATGCACGGCAAGCACCGAAGGCGGGCCGCCGAACAGCGCGATGTGTGAAAAATCTTTCACCGGATCGTAAGGCGGTTTGGCGACAATAGCCGTTGCAATCGGCAATGGTCCCAGCCCGGTAACGCCCAGCGTGTAGCCGTCGGGCGTGCTTTTGCTGACGTACTCGGCGCCGACCAGTCCACCGGCGCCGCTGCGGTTTTCGATCACGAACGACTGGCCGAGGCTTTCGCTCAGTTTCGCACTGACGATGCGGCCCAACGTGTCGGCCGTGCCGCCGGGCACAAACGGCACGATGACTTTCACGGATTTCGCGGGCCAGGCTTGTCCTGAGCCTGTCGAAGTGGTTTGCGCCGCTGCCGCGCCCGCGAGTGCCAGCGTCGCAAGTGCCGCCAGGAATGCATTGAAACAAAACATATTGATTCTCCGCCGAACCGTTTGCCGCAGCGTCATGGGCAATCAAAGCCAAGCGCCCCGTATAGTATAGGGAACCTCTATTTATTCGTTTGGCCGCGAAGTTTTTTCAGTTTTCGCTAAATTGTCACGAGCCGATTTGAACTTTACCTCTTTTGAACCGGCAT
>JAYVQD010000551.1:0-3621 GCA_043777275.1 Nitrosomonadales bacterium | reverse complement strand
AGTTAGACATGGATCAACTCTGGGATTTGACTGAATATGACTGTAGTACACATCCGACAGATCATCCAGCAAAATTTAAGTCCGACAGGCTGCTAGAGTTGCAGATGAAAGGCTTCGAGTGGCGTGCCACGCGCGTGGTTGATCCAGGCAATCAAGAAATGCTGGCAGAGTACGATCCAACTCCATCGCAAGCCAGAGAGTTTCTGAGCGCAATCGAAGAACTATTACTGTGGCTCCAGCGGAATTATGCATAACCCGGCGCTCAACATCGCTCCTTTCAGTCGCTGGACGCTGCGCAATAAAGCCGCGCAGCGCCGGTTAGCTTTACGTTGAGCGTCAGCTTTCGACTAAGCGCTAGGCCCGCTTTGGGTCGGTTTCTGTCGGTCGCGTACGTCCGTTCCGACACCTCAGCCTGATCAGGTCTAAATTTCTACAACGTATCAGCCCTTGGTCTTTAACTTAGCATCGTTCGCCGTAATGAATGCGCGGATTTCACCTTCCATATCCAGCAGCTTCAGCCATTGCTCTTTGTATAAAGTCACGGGAAAGCGCCCCATGCCGTAGATCGACACGGTGCCTTTCTCGCTGACTTTCATGGAAATGCCGGTGGCCGCGCCTTTTTTCAGTGCGGCGTTTTCGTTGCGCAGGCGTTCGAGTTCGGCCTTCATATCTTCGTCGGACATGGTGTCTCCTTGGGTTCACTCGCGTTACTTTACGCGGTTTTACGTCGCCGCGCGCGCAGTCAGTCCACCCGCGCGCCGATGCGCCGGATAATCGGCCCCCATTTGTCGCTTTCCGATTGTATGAGTGCGCGGAAGGCTTCGGCGGCGCCGCCTACCGGCTCCAAACCCGCGCTATTGAGCTTCGCCCGCACCTCAGCGTCTTTCAACGCAGCGTTGATCTCGCGGTTCAAGCGCGCCACGATTTCCGCCGGCGTACCCGCAGGCACCAGCACGCCGTTCCACGCCAGCGCTTCAAAGTGGGGCAAGCCGGCTTCGGCCACCGTGGGCAAATCCGGCGTCAGTGCATAACGCTTGCTGCCCGACACGGCGAGCATCCGCACCTTGCCCGCTTTGGCAATGGGCGTGATGGCGGTCGGCACGGCGAACAATAATTGCGTGTCGTTGCCCGCCACCGAGGCGATGGCGGGCGGCGAGCCGTTGAACGGCACGTGCACGATGTCGAGCGCTGTCATCGACTTTAATAGCTCCATCGTCAGATGCGACGAACTGCCGTTGCCCACCGAGGCGTAACTTAACTTGCCGGGGTTGGCCCTGGCATGGGCTATGAGTTCCTTCAGCGACGTGGCCGCAATCGCGCTGCTCACCGCCAGCACATTGGGCTGGCTGGTGGTGGTGATGACGGGAATCAAATCCTTGAACGGATCGTAAGGCAGCTTGGCGTAGAGATGCGGGCCGAAGGACAGTGGGCCATTGAATGACAATACCAGCATGTAGCCGTCCGGCGCGCTCTTCGCCACGAAATCCGTGGCGAGCGTGCCGCCCGCGCCGGCGCGGTTTTCCACCACCACCGGCTGGCGCAATGCGTCTTTGAGCTTGTCGCCGAGGATGCGGCCGATCACATCGATCGAGCTGCCGGCGGGCGCGGTCATGATGAACTTGATGGGCTTGGCCGGCCATGCCTGCCCTGAACCTGCGGGGGCGGGTTGCGCTGCCAGCGCCCCGGTCACCGTCACCAGCGATGCGCCTATCGCGCCTGAAAAATGCAAAAAGTGACGCCGTTTCATAAAGTAGCAAGGAGTTGCGGTAGCGACAGTATTATATTTCATAAGTATTTGTTTTTATTATATATTATTTATATTTTCAAGGAAGGCATACTTGGAATACACGGGCGGATGAAGACAAATTTCCGCAATTTGATGTATGATGTATGATGTTTGATACAGAAGGAGACTTTTATGCGCACCACACTGGCTATCGATGACGACGTTTTGGCGGCCGCCAAAGGGCTTGCCGCCCGGCAAAACAAGACCGTAGGCGCGGTCGTCTCTGAACTGGCGCGACTATCGCTGCGGCCAGTGTCCAGCGGCAAACTGCGCGACGGCGTTCCACTGCTTCCGGTTAATGCCAACGCCGGTCCGGTGACGCTGGAAATGGTCAACACGCTGCGCGACGAAGCACCGTAGCATCCCTTTCCCGTGACTACCAATCTGCTCGACGTCAACGTGCTGATCGCGCTGATTGATCCGGCGCATATTCATCACGACGCCGCGCACGCGTGGTTCAAGGCGCGCGGACGGAAAAACTGGGCAAGCTGCCCGTTGACTGAAAATGGCGTCATCCGCATCGTCACCCACCCGAAATATCCCAATTGTGTGGGTTCGCCTGGATTGGCGATCGATATCATGGCGCAACTTTGCCAGTTGCCCGGCCATGTTTTCTGGCCGGACGACATCAGTCTGCTGGATGGCAAACATATCAACAGCGAACGGCTGCTCAGCAGCGCTCAAATAACGGATAGCTACCTGCTTGCGCTGGCACGCGCCCACGGCGGACAACTGGCCACCTTCGACCAACGATTGGTTGCCGATGCCGTGCCTGACGGACGCGCCGCGTTGCATACGATCAAATAGTAACCCCATGACCTGGCAACCCGAACTCGACGAACTGCGTGCGCGCGAGGCACTGGCAAAACAAATGGGCGGCGCCGATAAAGTGAAGCGCCAGCACGAGGGCGGGCGACTCACCGTGCGCGAGCGCATCGCCGCGTTGCTCGATAACGAAAGTTTTCACGAGGTCGGCGGCATTGCGGGCAAAGCCACGTACGACGACGCGGGCCACCTCACCGCACTGCAAGCCGCCAACTGCGTGTTCGGGCGCGGCATGATCGAGGGCCGCCCGGTGGTGGTGTGCGGTGACGATTTCACCGTGCGCGGCGGCTCGGCGGACGCCACCCTCAAGGAAAAAACCGTGATGGCGGAACAGATGGCGAACGAGTTTCGTTTGCCGATTGTGCGCATCATCGAGGGTTCGGGTGGTGGCGGTTCGGTCAAAACCATCGAGACCACCGGGCGCGCCAATCTGCCGGGGCGCGTGGGCGGCACGGCGGGCTATCACTACGCCGCCGTGAACCTCGGCACGGTGCCGGTGGTGGCACTGGGGCTGGGTTCCGTCGCGGGGTTGGGTGCAGCGCGGCTTGCGGCGAGTCACTACTCGGTGATGACCAAAACCACCTCGGCAATGTTTGTCGCCGGGCCGCCGGTGGTCGAACGCATCGGGCAAAAACTTACCAAGCAGGAACTCGGCGGCTGGCAAATTCAGTGCAAGGCGGGCGCGGTGGATCACGCCGTCGATACCGAAGCAGAAGCGTTCGCCTGCGCGCGGCGGTTTTTGTCTTATCTGCCATCGTCGATTTACACCACGCCGCCGGTGGTGGCTTATCAGGACGATGCCACACGCTACGACGACGCCTTGTTGAAAGTGATTCCCAAAGACCGCCGCAAGGTCTACAAAATGCGTCCGATCATCGAGACGTTAGTAGATCGTGATTCCTTTTTTGAAATGGGGTCTACCATAGAAATTGTGGATGACACCCGTCGGTAAGAAGCGTAGCATTTTTGACTGACGGGGGTGTGGCTCATGGGGTCCGTGGTTTGGCAAC
>JAYVQD010000550.1:0-3623 GCA_043777275.1 Nitrosomonadales bacterium | reverse complement strand
TCGACGATGGCCTGCAATATCGCGAACTTGGCGTAAAAGCCCACGGTCGGCGGCACGCCCGCCATCGAGAACATCAGCAACAGCATCAAAAAGGCATGCCACGGGCTGCGTTGATTCAAGCCTTTGAAATCATCGATATTGTCAGCCTCAAAACCATTGCGCGACAGCAGCATGATCATGCCGAACGTGCCCAGGTTCATCAGCACGTACACCACCACGTAAAACATGCTCGACGCGTAGCCATTCAAACCGCCCGCGAGGATGCCGATCAGCAGGAACCCCATATGGGAAATCGTTGAATACGCCAGCATGCGCTTGATATTGGTCTGCGCAATCGCGGTGATATTGCCGACAATCAGCGACAGCACGGCCATCACCGCCAGCATTTGCTGCCAATGCGACTGAATTTCTTCAGCGCCGAGGCCCTGCACCAGCAGCCGGATCACAAACGCAAACGCGGCGAGCTTGGGCACCGATCCGATAAATAGCGTCACCGCCGTGGGCGCGCCGTGATACACGTCGGGCAACCACATGTGAAACGGCACCGCGCCGAGTTTGAAGCCGATGCCCGCCACCAGGAACACCAGGCCGAACACCAGCACCAGGTTCTTCGCGCCGTCGTCGGCAATCATCGAGGCGATGCGCGTGATTTCGAGCGAGCCGGTTGCGCCATAGATCATCGACATGCCATAGAGCAACATGCCGGAGGCCAGCGCACCCAACACAAAATATTTCATCGCGGCTTCGGTGGCCGTGCCGGAATCGCGCTGCAAGGCCACCATCGCATACAGCGACAGACTCAGCAGTTCGAGACCGAGATACAACGTAAGCAGGTGGTTGGCCGAAATCATCACCATCATGCCCAGCGTCGCGAACAGCACCAGCGCGAAAAACTCGCCGCGAAACATGCCGCGCATCGAAATGTAGTCGCGTGAATAAACCAGTATCGCCATTACGCCAAAATAGGTGATCAGCTTCAACACGTCGGACATCAGATCGCCAACGAACATGCCGCTGAATGTGTGTACCGGCTCGCCGGTATTCATATACGCGGCGATCACCCAGGTAACCACCGCGCATCCCGCCAGCGTCATCTGCGTCAGCAGGTAGGTGATGCCGCGGTTCTCGTCGCGCACAAAAAGATCGGCGACCAGAATCACGCACGCCATCACCAGCAGGAATATCTCGGGGTACGCGGGCCAAAGGGGTTGTATATATTGCATTATTGCCCCGGCAACTTGCTATGCATGACGTGAGCCAACAGATCGCTCACCGAGGTATGCATCACCTCGGCGAAGGGCGCCGGCCACACGCCCATGACGAGTACCGCCACCGCGAGCAAACCGAGCACGAGGAATTCACGCAGGTTGATGTCCTTGAGTGCAGCCACCTGCGCATTGGCCACCGCGCCGAAGATCACGCGCTTGTACATCCACAGCGTGTACGCCGCGCCGAAAATCAGGGTTGTGGCCGCCGCGAACGCATACCAGAAATTGGCTTGCATCGCGCCCAGGATGACGGTGAACTCGCCGACAAATCCGCTGGTGCCGGGCAACCCCGCATTGGCCATCGCGAACAGCATAAAGAACGCGGCAAACACCGGCATGGTATTGACCACACCGCCGTAATCACTGATTTGCCGCGAGTGCATGCGGTCGTACAACACGCCCACGCACAGAAACATTGCGCCGGAGATAAAGCCGTGAGAGACCATCTGAATGACCGCGCCTTCGATACCCTGCGTATTGAATATGAACAACCCCAGGGTGACAAAACCCATGTGCGAGATCGACGAATACGCAATCAACTTTTTCATATCCGTCTGCACCAGCGCCACCAGGCCGATATACACCACCGCCACCAGCGACAGAAAAATCATGAACCCGGCGAGCGCATGACTGGCGTCGGGCACGATCGGCAGCGACAGCCGCAGAAAACCGTAGCCGCCGAGCTTCAACATGATCGCCGCCAACACCACAGAACCGCCGGTCGGCGCCTCGACGTGGGCGTCAGGCAGCCAGGTATGCACTGGCCACATCGGCACCTTCACCGCGAACGCCATGAAGAAAGCGAAGAATATGAAGGTCTGTGCGCCGATAGCGAGCGGCGTATCGTAAAAATCGAGCAGTGAAAAACTGCCGCCGGCGGCAAAATAAAGATAAATCAGCGCGACCAGCGACAACAGCGAACCAAACAGGGTGTAGAGAAAGAACTTGATCGACGCGTAAACACGATTGGGGCCGCCCCAGACGCCGATGATGATGAACATCGGAATCAGCGTGGCCTCGAAGAATACATAAAACAGCAACGCATCCAGCGCGCTGAACACGCCGTTCATCAGACCCGACAGAATCAGGAACGACGCCATGTACTGCGCGACGCGTTTCTGAATGATCTCCCAGCCCGCCAGCACCACGATGACGGTGGTAAAACTGTTGAGCAGCAGCAGCAACAGCGAAACGCCGTCGATACCGATGTGATAGTGCGCATTGAAGGCGTCGATCCACGCCAACTTCTGCACATACTGAAAGCCGCTGGTCGCGTTGCTGAAGCCGGCATAAAGGGGCAGCGTCACCAGCAAGCCCAATACCGCCCCCACCAGCGCGATGATGCGCGCCAGCGGCGCATTGCGGTCGGAACCGGTGGCGAGCACCAGCACGCCGAACAGTATCGGTATCCAGATCGCAAGACTTAAGAGAGGTAGCGCGTACATTAAGTTAAGTATTTGTTTTTAAAGTATTTTTTATGGAATCTACGGCGCCAGCGAGGCCAGTGACCACAACGTGAGGGTCAGCAGCAACACAATGCCGAAGATCATCGCAAACGCGTAGTTGTAGATATAGCCGGATTGCAGCTTGCGGATGACGGTGGAGAACCATCCCACCACGCCTGCGGAGCCGTTGACGATTACACCATCTATCACCGCCACATCGCCGCCCTTCCACAAGCCCGTGCCGATCAGGCGCGCGCCTCCCGCGAAGAACCAGTCGTTGAAGCGGTCCAAGCCGTACTTGTCCATGAGGATAGTGACGACCACGCCCCATTTCGCGCGCAGCACCGCAGGCAAGTCAGGACGAATGATATAGAGGTAAAAAGCTGTGCCGGCCCCCGTCAATGCCAGCCAGAACGGCAGGCTGGTAAAGCCGTGCATGATCATGCTCTGCACGCCGTGAAATTGTTGTTTAAGCGTGGCGATGGCCGGATGCGCCGGTGAAACCGCAATCGCGTTGCCGAAATAATCGCCGAACACAAACTGTCCGATGATCCACCCGGCACACACGGACGGAATCGCCAACAGCACCAGCGGCAGCGTCACCACCCACGGGGACTCGTGCGGTTTATGGCCATGGCTATCGTGACTATCTTGACCATGATCGTTATGTTTATCGTCGTGCTTATCGTCGTGAGCGGCCGCGTGCGCGAGCGCGCGCTCGGCATCGCAGGCTTTGACTGCGGGATCATTCGCATCGGCAAAGCGTTCCTTGCCATGGAAGGCGTAGAACATCAGACGGAACGAGTAAAAGCCGCCGACCAACACACCCGCTGTTGCCAGCACGTAGGCAAAGCCCGAGCCCGCCAGCGGTGAGGCATGCAGCGCCTCGATAATCGTGTCTTTCGAGAAA
>JAYVQD010000549.1:0-3625 GCA_043777275.1 Nitrosomonadales bacterium | reverse complement strand
GCGCCCGCATAGGCCAGCGCGACAGCGGCACTGCGGCCGATGCCGCGGCCCGCGCCGGTGACGAGCGCGGCGCGGCCTTCGAGACGGAATTTGTGGCTGACGTCGCCCGGCGCGTTGCTCACCTAACTACTCCTGCTTCGCCCCCAACCCCACGTTGCGCCCACCGTACCGGCGCAAGCGCAAATCCGCCTGCTCCTTATGCCCCCAAAAACGTTCAATCGCGCACAACCGCGAGCAGTAATCGCCCACCACCACGCTCGCCGCGTCGGTGACTTCCTGATAGGTGCAGGTCTTCAAAAACTTGCCCACCCACAAGCCGCCGGTGTAGCGCGCTGCGCCCATGGTCGGCAACGTGTGATTGGTGCCGATCACTTTGTCGCCGTACGACACATTGGTTTGCGGGCCGAGAAATAACGCGCCGTAGTTTTTCATGTGTTGCAAAAAATAGCGCGGCTCGCGGGTCAGCACTTCCACGTGCTCGGCAGCTTGAAGATCAGCCTCTTTCACGGCCTCATCAATGGAATCAACGAGAATGATCTCGCCGTAGTCGCGCCATGCCACGCTGGCTACGTCGGCGGTGGGCAACACTTTCAACTGACGTTCCATTTCCGCGGGCAGCGCCTCGGCGATCTTGCGCGAAGTGGTGATGAGTATCGCCGGGCTGGTCGGTCCATGCTCGGCCTGTCCCAGCAAATCCGTGGCGATGATTTCGACATCGGACGTGTCATCGGCGATCACCAGAATTTCCGTCGGCCCTGCCAACAGATCGATGCCCACGCGACCGAACATCTGGCGCTTGGCTTCAGCAACATAGGCGTTGCCCGGCCCCACCAGCATGTCCACCGCCGCAATCGATTGCGTGCCGATGCCCATCGCGGCAATCGCCTGCACGCCGCCCATCACATAAATATCATCCGCGCCCGCCAGCACCATCGCGGCAATGGTCTCGGCGTGCGGCGCGCCCTGATTCGGCGGCGTACACGCGATCACGCGGCGCACACCGGCGGCACGCGCGGTGACGATGCTCATGTGCGCGGAAGCCACCATCGGGTAGCGCCCGCCGGGCACGTAACAACCCACGCTATCGACCGGGATATTTTTGTGGCCGAGCTTTACGCCGGGCAGGGTTTCGACTTCGATGTCTTTCATCGAAGCCCGCTGGTGCTCGGCGAATTTTCGTATCTGCGCCTGCGCGAACTGGATGTCATCGATGGTGCTCTGCGGCACCTGCTTCATGATCGCATCGATTTCGGCTTGCGACAGCTTGAAGCTCGGCGGCGACCACTTGTCAAATTTTTCCGACAGCTCGCGCACCGCGGCATCGCCACGCTTTTTTACGTCGTCGAGGATTGATTCCACCGTCTGCCGCACCTTCAGATCGATAGCATCGGTGACGTCTTGCGGAATACGTTTTTTAAGATAGTGGGCCATGGGTTTCTTTCAGAATGAAGCCCAAATGATACCGCAACCTGATACCGCAACCCAACGCCGGTCAGCGCGGCTTACTTGAACTCGATGGCAACGCCGATGACACCTGCTTGAGCAGATCAACATACTGCCGCGCGCCGCGCGCGAGGAAGGTATTGGCATGCACATTGAGCCAGCGCACGCCCTTGTCGATAAACACCGGCATGCGTTCCTCCCAATTGGTGAGCACGTTAAGCGCCACATGCTTGCCGCCGCCGACGATGCGCGCAATGGCCTCATCGACCAGCTTCACCACCTCGGGATGCTCCGGCTGCCCCGGATACCCCGCCGCCAGCGCCACGTCGTTGACGCCGATGTTAACCACATCCACGCCCGGCACCGCGACAATTTCATCGAGCCGCACGATCGATTGCGGCGTTTCCGTCATCACAATCACCATCTTGTCCGCGTGATCTTTCGGCCGGGCATAGCGCACGATATCCACCGCGCGCTGCGCGTCGGCCGCATTCTCCACATGCGGGAACGCCATGCCATCAATACCGCAATCGAAGTAGCGCACGATCAGCCCCGGATCATTCGACCACGCGCGCGCCATGCACGGGATACCCGCGAGATGCGCCGCGCGCGTCATCTCCTCGATGCGCTCGAAGTCGTAGCTCATGCGCTCGCCATCAAGAAAACACACATCCAGACCAAAGCCCGCAAGAAACGCCACCAATCGCGGCGACTGAAAATCCGGATTGACCATGGTGATCACGCCGCCGCTGGCGAGCTTTTGCCGGATCTTATTTGTGATAGGGCTCATCGTATATAAGTATTTGTTTTAATTGAATAATTTATAATACGCGCCTACTGCGATTGCGGACGGATGTTCGCCTCTTTAATCACGCGCGCCCACTTGTTCTGTTCTGCCAGGCGAAACGCGGCGAACTCCGCAGGCGTGCTGCCCACCGGATCGGTGCCTTGCGCAATCAGCTTTGCGCGAATGTCGGGCACATTCATCACCCTGACAATCTCTGTATGCCAGCGGTTCACCAATTCACGCGGCGTGCCCGCTGGGAGCATCATGCCGTACCAGTTTTGCACTTCCAATCCGGGAAACGTTTCCTTCAGCGTCGGCACGTCCGGCAAAAACGCCAAGCGCTTGCCGCCGGTAGTGGCCAGCGCCAGCAAGCGACCGCTGCGCACATGCTGCAAGCCGATGGGCACCGCCTCAATGCAATATTGCACCTGACCCGCCAGCAGATCATTGAAAGCGGGCGCGCTGCCTTTATAGGGAATGCGGCGCGTATCGATGCGCGCGGCGAGCTTTAACATCTCGCCCGCGAGTTGTGGTAAACCGCCGTCGCCCGACGAAGACCACGCCAGCTTGCCGGGATTGGCCTTGGCGTGATTGATGAGCTCGCTCAATGTCTTGGCCGGCACCGAAGGATGCAGATACAGCAGAAACGACAGATTCACCACCTCGGTCAGCGGCACAAAATCCCGCTCCACATTAAACGGCAGCTTGGGATAAAACACCGCATTGACACTGAGATGACCCGTGGTGCCCATGTAGAGCGTGTGTCCATCCGGTGCCGCCTTCGCCGCGAGCTCCATGCCGATGATGCCGTTTGCGCCGCCGCGATTATCGACAATCACTTGTTGCCCCATATGCTCCGTCAGCTTGGCCGCGAGTATGCGCGCCACAATATCATTGCCCCCGCCGGCGGGCGACCCGACAATCAGGCGTACCGGCTTGGTGGGGAACGTGGGCTGCGCGGCTGCAACACCGGCAGCGCCCACCACGGCGACCATCCACCCGAACAAAAACAGTATGTTGAAGTGCTGTTGCACGATGCCTTTCAGTACCGTTAGCCGAAGGACGTCGCGCGCCCCCTACGCTTACTTTCGCTTACTTTGCAGTCGGTGCGCCGATCCACGGTTCGTCGGCAATGTCGAACAGGCCGTTTTCGAAACCCTTGAACTTGTCCGAGCGCTTCGAGCGGTAATTCACTTCAGTGGCTTCTTCCGGCAGCTCGGCGTAGGCAACCGCCCCATTCGCCAGGCACTTGTTCGCCGTGCCTTCCAGATCGTCAACATAGACGCCGAAATGATGCGGCCCGGTGAAGCCCAGGCCGCGATCGATCTGATCCTGCTTGAAATACAGCACCGAGATATTGATCGCGCCGTCGGTCAGCACCACGCCGCGCGCGCG
>JAYVQD010000548.1:0-3632 GCA_043777275.1 Nitrosomonadales bacterium | reverse complement strand
CCGGTTGAGGCAGTGTTGAGCTTGCCGCGATTTGCGAGGGAATAACTCACCAGCTCCTTGGCGTTGGTGACGGGCAGCGCAGGATGCGCAATCAGCACCATCGGCGTATCAGTCAGGTGGATGACATGAATAAAGCTTTTCACCGGATCGTAGCCTACGTTCGTGCGCAAGGCAGGGGAAATACCCATCTGGGCGCCGGTGGACTGGAACAGGGTATAGCCGTCGGCAGGGGCGCGCGCGGCTTCCTGAGTGGCCACCAGACCGCCCGCGCCTGCGCGGTTGTCGATGACGACGGGTTTGTTCCAGCGCTCCGACAGTTTTTGTGCGACGAGGCGCGCCACGATGTCGTTGGCGCCGCCGGGCGGGAAGGGCACCATCATGCGTACGGGGCGGTCGGGGTAGGGTGGGTCAGCGGCTTGTGTTGGTGCGCAGGTGATTGCGCATAGCAACGCAACGGTGATGTTGTTGGGAAGTTGCATTCGATCCTCGGTGCTCTGTGAGTGGTTCCGGTCTCAATAAAATTCAATTTACCGTCGTTCCCGCGCAGGCGGGAACCCATAACACAGTCTCGATAGCGCGTGCGTTATGGATTCCCGCCTGCGCGGAAATGACGGTAAGGGTAGTGGGACTGCACCGTTTTAACCTTCCACGATTGCACACGGACTATACCGCCTGCCGCAACTTCGCCCGCCCCATCACCCACGCCGGTATCAGCGCAAGCGTAAAAATCACCGCGATCATCAGGAAGCTGTCGCGAAAGCCCAGCGTGTACGCCTGCGCGTGGATGACGCGCCCGAGGTAATTCAGTGCGCCGGCCATCTGCATGTCTTCCGGCACGCCCGCCTGCGCGAGCAGGCCCTGTATGTGACGCAGCAGTTCCGCCGTGGCGCTGTTGCCCGGCGTTTGCGTGGCGGTCAGCGTGTCGCTGTGAAAAAACGTGCGCCGGTCGAGCGTGACCGACAGCAGGTTGACGCCGAACGCGCCGCCGAGTTGCCGCGCGAAATTAATCATGCCCGCGCCCTGACTCAATAACGCCGGCGTCAGCGCGCGCAGTGCGGCGACGTTGAGCGAGGGCTTGATGATGGCGAGCCCGACGCGCGAAATCACCACTGCCCACGCGATGCTCCAGAACGCCATGTTCGCATCCACCTGCGCCAGCCAGAACGATGACACGCTGAAACACAGCAAGCCGGCAAAGATCATGTTGCGCGCGGGAATGCGGTCGCTCAGATACCCCGCGATGGGCATGGCGATGCCCATCAGTATGCCGGCGGGCATCAGCAGCAGCCCGGCTGCGAGCGGGGTGAAATGCTGCACGGTCTGCACATACAGCGGCACCAGATAGGTTGAGCCGAATAAACCGACACCAAAGATGCAGGCCACGGCGGCCGCGGCGGCGAACGGCATGCTGGCGAATACCTTCAGATTAACCAGCGGCTCAGTGGTGTGCAGTTCCCACAGCAGAAACGCCACGCCACCGATCACTGCGATAGCAAATAACCCGAGCACAAAACCCGATTGCCAGCCTTCGCGCTGCCCATTCGATAGCCCGGTGAGCAGGCACGCGAGCGAGACGGTCATCAGCAAAAACCCGGCCCAGTCAAAGCGCATACGGCTGCCGGTTTCTTCGCGCTGCGGCATGAACACGCTGCCGAGCAGAATCGCGGCGATGCACACCGGTGCGGCGACATAGAAAATGTAGCGCCAGTTGAATTGATCGATCATCACGCCGCCGAGCGTGGGCCCAAGCGCGGGGCCGAGCAGCACGCTCAGACCGAAGAAGCCCATCGCCATGCCGCGCTGGTTCGACGGAAACACGCGAAAGATGGTGTACATCGCAAACGGCTGCAGCATGCCGGCCACCGCGCCCTGCACAATGCGGCAGAAGATCAGCACCGAATCATTGGGGCTTAATCCGGCCAGCGCCAGCGCGCCGACAAACACACTCATGGCGCCGACGAAGGTTTTGCGTTGTCCAAAGCTGTGTATCAGCCACGCATTGACCAGCATGCCGACGGTCATGGCGGCGAGCGCGCCGGTTGACAGCCACTGCACGCGATCCTGTCCGATGCCGAAGGCGCCCATGATGTCGGGCAGCGCGACGTTGACGCTGGTGGTGGTGAGCATCGCCGACACCGCGCCCAGCATCACGGTGATGGTTGCCAGCCAGCGATAGCGCGGCCCGAAGCGGGCGAACAGATCGTCAGTCGTTTCCGGTCGCAACGTAAACCTCGACCATCATGCCGGGGCGAAGCTGCGCGTCTTTGTCCAGCAGCTTCACGCGCAGCGGTAATCGTTGGGTGATTTTCGTAAAATTGCCGCTGGGATTGGGGTCGGGCAGCAGCGCGAAGCGATTGGTGGCCGCCTGTCCGATGCGAAACACCTCGCCTTTGAACACCTTGCCGGAATACGCATCGACGTGAATGTCGGCTTTCATGCCTACCTTGAGCCGGCCGACGTCGGTTTCCTTGATGTTGGCCTCGACCCAGATTTCGTTGGGGTCATGAAACATCAGGATGCGCTGCCCGGCGGCGACATGCTCGCCCTTGCGCACGAATGTCATCACCACTTTGCCGTTCGACGGCGCGGCTATGGTGCGATCGGCGATATCGATTTCGCGGCGTTTGATTTCGGCGCGCATCTCTTCCGCCTGACGCGCGAGCACCAGCAATTGCTGGCCGATGACGTTCACCTGGCGGCGGCTGCCGCCTGCCGACGATAGCGAACCGCGTACGGCAGCGGTTTCGGAGACGGCTTTGCGATGGCGCTCCTGCGCCTGCTGGAACGCCGTGCGCGCGTGATCCACCTCTTGCCCGGTGACGAATTTCTCCAGGTTCTGCATGCGTTTGTAATCGGCCTGCGCCTGCTTGAGTTGCGCCTCCAGCGACGCCGCTTCGGCCTCGGCGGCGGCAAGCCGGTTGGTTTCGCTCTGGTAGCGGCCCAGTGTTTCCTGATCGACCTGACCGGTTTGCGCGCGCATCACCGCCATCTGGCCTTCAATCGCTTGCAGCTTCGACACCAGCACTTCACGCTGCAACAGCGAATCGCGCTCATCCACGCGCACCAGCAACTGGCCTTTTTTGACTTCATCGCCCTCGATCACCGGCAGCTCGGTAATCCAGCCCGATACGCGGCTGGCGAGCGTGACCACTTCGCCGTCGATGCGCGCATCGTCGATATACACATGGGTTGCGCGCTGATACATCCAGTGCGCGCCCCACGCCAGTAACGCTACCGCGGTGGCGATCAGCGCCCACGTTTTGTACTTCGCGTGCGGCGGCTTTGCAGCGTCGCTGCGGTTGCGAAGTTCGGCGCTGACGTCGGATGGCTCCGTGGACATGGCAGCATTATCCAGCCGCGTGTTTCCTTAGTGCAAGCCGGTATGTGAAAAGGTTTTCGCGATGTGGATTGTGGAGGCTGAGCGCCATTCTCACCGTTGACCGTCCGCCGTTGACCCACCGCAGGCCGGGCGCTATATTGCCCCTGCGTCAAAACGCGCAACGACCCCCAGCAAGGAGCAATACCATGGCTCGTATTCAGCATCTGGCCATCGCCAGTCAGAACCCGGAACAGCAGGCAGAATTCTACAAAAACGTTTTCGGCTGGCAGGAAATCCGGCGGCTCGACAATCC
>JAYVQD010000547.1:0-3637 GCA_043777275.1 Nitrosomonadales bacterium | reverse complement strand
GGAGCGCGATGTGCCGGCGCAGCAGGTACTGGCGGGACTCGCCGGCAAGGTCGTCGGCTTTATCGACAATGCCAAACCCAACTTTAACCATTTGGTGGATGACATGGCAGAGCTATTGATGAGCAAACACGGCGTCAGCCGCGTGCTCAAACGGCAGAAGCGCTCGGCATCGGTGCCGGCGCCGGATGAGGTGATCAAGGAATTCGCGGATCAATGCGACCTGGTAATCACTGGGTCCGGCGATTGAGGGTCTTGCACGTCGTGGAGTATCCACGACAGTGTAGAGATGGTGAAGCGCGGCAAAGCGGCGCTGACGATTTGTTCAACCGCGTTCAAAACGCTGGGCCACGCGCAGGCTTCTGCATTGGGCAAAAAGGATTTGCCGATCGCGGTAATGCCGCATCCGTTTGGTTTGCGTAAACGTGATGAAGTGCGCGTCATTGCCGAGCAGTGCGCGGATGACATCGCACGGCTGATGACCAAGGCGGGCGCGAAATGAGCAAGACTGCGGCCACCTTCGAAGCGCTCGACGATCTCGACGCCATAAACAAGCTCTACCGTGAACGCCGCTGGAGTGACGGCTTGCCGATTGTGCCGCCCACGCAGGCGCGCGTGACTCGCATGCTGGCGTATACGCAGCGCAAGCCGGATGAAGTGATCGCCACATTGGCGCCGGGATTCGGCGAAGCCACTGTGGAGCGCATCGCGATCAACGCGGTGATGGCGGGTTGCGATCCCGAATACCTGCCGGTGTTGCTTGCGGCCACCGATGCCGTCGCGCAGGCGCAATTTAATATTCAGGGTATCGAGGCCACCACCAATTCGGCGGCCGTGTGGCTGGTGCTGAATGGCCCGATCGTGCAGCAGCTCGGCGTCAACGCCACCTTCAATTGTCTGGGTCAGGGCACATGGGCGAACGCCACCCTGGGGCGCGCGATGAGGCTGATTCTGCAAAACATCGGCGGCGCGCTGCCCGGTGACATGGATCGCGCGACACAAGGCCAGCCCGCCAAGTACACGTTTTGCTGCGGTGAAAACGAAGCGCAAAACCCGTGGGCGCCGCTGCACGTGGAGCGCGGTTTCGCGCGCGAAACCAGCACCGTGACCGTGGTGGCCGCCGAAGGCACGCTCAACATGAACACGCATTCCAAGGATGCGAATGAATTGCTGCGCGTGATTGCCGAATCGATGGTGCATCCCACCAGCAACGAATATTGTCACGGCGGCGAACCGTGGATTGTGTTTGCGCCGGAGCACGCCGACATTCTCAAAGCGGGCGGCTTGAGCAAGCAAGACGTCAAGCAACGTTTGTGGGAGCTTACTAAAATGCCCGCCGGCAAGCTGTCAGTAAAAGAAATTTTGCGCGCGCAGGCGTCGCGCGCCGATGAGTACGGCGACATCAAACCGGAGACGTTGTTGAGTATTGCGCGTGCGCCGGAGGACATCTGGTTTATCGTCGCGGGCGGGCCCGGCACGCATTCGGTGTATGTGCCCTGCTTCGGCAATTCGCGGGCTGTGACGCGGGAAATATTGTAAGTATTTGTTTTTAAATGATATTTATGAAAAACATCAAAATCGTTTTAAGTGCGGTGATTGCGTTGGGCGCGTTTTGCAATGCGCCGGTGAGTGCGCAGTACAGCGACTATCCGAATCGTCCGATTCGATTGATTACACCCGCGCAGCCAGGCGGCACCACCGATATCCTCGCGCGCCTGTTCGGCATCCGGCTGACGGAAAGTTTCAAACAGCAAATCGTGGTGGACAACCGCGCCAGCGCGTCGGGGGTCATCGCGGGTGAGTTGACTGCGAAGGCATTGCCCGACGGTTACACGATTTTCATGGCCTATCACCAGCACACGGTGAATGCGGCGTTAAATCCCAAACTGCCGTATCACGCGGTCAACGACTTCACGCCGATTTCGCAACTGACGCGGGCGGGCCTGATACTCGTTATCAATCCATCGTCGCCGCCGAAGAACCTCAAGGAATTCATCGACTGGACCAAAAATTTCAAAGGTGCGCTCAATTTTGGATCTGCAGGCGCAGGCAGCGGCGGCCATCTGGCCGGCGAACTTTATAATCTCGCCGCCGGCGTCAAGGCGCAGCACATACCCTACAAGGGTTCTGCGCCATCGCTGATTGATCTGGTCGCCGGGCAGTATCACTACAACTTCGTCGGCATGTCGGCGGCCCAGGCGCTGGTCAAAGGCGGCAAGCTGCGCGCGCTCGCCGTCACCGCGCCCAAGCGCGTGCCTTCGTATGCCGATTTGCCCGCGATGACCGAGCTGGTGCCCGGCTTTGAAGTGGTGGGCTGGTACGGCGTGATGGCGCCGCCCAAATTGCCGCAACCATTGGTGAACAAGTTGCACGGCGAACTGGTGAAAATTCTCAAAACAAAGGACATCGGCGAGCGCATCCTCGCCGACGGCGCAGAGCCGGTGGGCAGCGAGCCGGAGCAATTCCGGCAATATCTGCTGGCTGATCTGGCGAAATGGGCGAAGCTGGTGAAGGAGAGCGGGGCGAAGCTGGATTGAGGTGTTTGAAGTCGGTAGGGTGCGCACCGCGCACGCGGTTTCTCGTCATCATCGCGGCATGGATTGAATCGTCGCTCTGCTTTGCATGGCGAATGCCGTGTGCGTTCCAGCGCTGGCACGCGTGCGCAGTGCGCACCCTACAACCGCATCGTAGGGTGCGCACTGCGCACGCGGTTAGCGATGTAACATTCCCATCGAAAACACGAATTCACTCTCCCGCGTGGCCAACCACCTCACCGGGATCAACGCCCCAATCCTGCGGAACCACGCCGTTTTTTACGTAACGGTGAAACGTCGAATACGGCCATTGCGACACCTGCGTTACCAGTCCATGTTTAACCGGGTTGTAGTGCACGTAATCGGCATGACGCTCGAAATTACGCTCATCCCGAATTTGATGTTCCCAAAATCGCCGTTGCCAAAAATCGCGTTCGTGCCGCTCGATGCGTGAAGCGGAGCGGGTGGTGTTGCCATCGGTCAAATGCGCGCAACCACGGCTCACCTGCGCCTTGATCATGCCCCAGCGTTTGCCATACGCGGCGTCGTCCTTCGGCAAGGTCCAGATTGCGTGCAAATGGTCGGGCAGCAGCACCCACGCGTCAATGGTGAATGGCATCTGCTCGCGCACGCGCTCAATGGCTTCATGAAGCGTCGTGCGGACGTCCGGATGCGTTAGCAGCTTTTTTCGCCGGTACGTATTGACGGTGAAAAAGTAGGTCGCTCCCTCGGCCAGCGAACGGCGATAACGTGACATGCGGGTATGATGGGCGTTACTTCAAGGCGCGGTCAAGAGGGTTGCGTGGGATGCGGTCGGTTTTCCGATGTCGGCACCACCGAACGCGTGCGCGGTGCGCACCCTACGCCTGCTGCGTGGGACCACCTCCGTTTGCGACGGCGTGAACGGGTGAACGAGTAACAGAGTGGTAGGGTGCGCACTGCGCACCATTCATCTACGTCCCGCGTGCGCGTTGCGCATCTGCCGCCGATGCCCACGGCGGCTTGGATCAACCCACCACCACAGGAGAAAAACCCGATCAGTGAACCCGTCGCCCGCACACTAAATTAATGCCGCCGGGTGTCGCAAAGTCATTGACACGTTCCGC
>JAYVQD010000546.1:0-14432 GCA_043777275.1 Nitrosomonadales bacterium | reverse complement strand
AAATACTTATGTAATATTTTCCGGAAAAAGACGGCGCTTTGGGTTGCACATCCGTTTACGCCTCTGGCGCTAGAACGCGACCCTGCACACCAGCCCTTTTAGGTATTCGCCCTCGGGAAAACGCAGCAGCACCGGATGATCGCCGGCCGCGTGATGCCACGCTTCTACGCGCGCGTTGACGCCGGCATCCAACGCCGCGCCGGCGACGATTTTTTGGAACAGTTCCGCGCTGACGCCGCCCGAACACGAGTAGGTCATCAACACGCCGCCGGGATTGAGCAGTTTGAAGCCGAGCAGATTTACATCCTTGTACGCGCGCGCGGCTTTTTCGGCGTGTGCTGCCGTGGGCGCGAGCTTCGGCGGATCGAGAACGATGATATCGAAGCGCCGGTTCTGGTCGCGAAATTGCCGTAGCATTTGAAACACGTCGCCTTCGATCCACTCCGCTTGCGGCAAATGGTTCAAAGCGGCGTTCGCGTGCGCGACCGCGAGCGCGGGGCCAGAGCTGTCGATGGCGGTGACGGATTTTGCCTTGCCGGCGAGGGCATTCAGCGCGAAGCTGCCGCTGTAACAAAAACAATCCAGTACTGCCTGGCCAGAAGAAATATTGTTTAAAAACATACGGTTATCTCTTTGATCGAGATAGTAGCCGGTCTTGTGTCCGGCTTCGATTTCCACATTGAATTGGAGGCCGTGTTCTTGAACAATCAACGGTGTGGATAGCGCGTCGCCGCGCAACAAACCCGTGCGCGGCGGCAGGCCTTCGAGTTCACGCACGTCGGCGTCGGAGCGCTCCCACACGCGCGCGACATTCGGTAGCGACACCAGCGCGTCGGCAATCGCATCACGCCAGCGCTCGGCGCCCGCCGCGAGCAGCTGCACCACCACGGTGTCGCCGTACTGATCGGCAATTACGCCGGGCAAGCCGTCGGATTCGCCATGCACGAGCCGCGCGGCGTTGGTGACTCCGCCGGCCACAAGACCGGCGCGCGCGTGTGCGGCAGTAGTGATTCTTTCCTTGAAAAATGCCGCGTCTATCGCACGCCGCGACCAATCCCACACGCGCGCGGTGATTTGAGATTTCGGGCTGTAAGCGGCCACCGCCAGCAGCGCGCCATCGGCGGACTGCACCTCAACGGTGTCACCGGAATTCGGCGCGCCGTCGATGCGCGCCACCGCGCCGGAAAAAACCCACGGGTGGCGGCGCTGGAGCGATTTCTCGCGGCCGGGTTTGAGAATGAGTTTAACCATGGCGTGATTTTCTGACGGGGCGAGCGCGCGCAGCGCTGTTGTCCGGGTCAACTTTTTTTGCGCGCGCGCGGATGGGCCGCATCATACACTTTGGCCAAGTGTTGAAAATCCAGTTGCGTATACACCTGCGTAGTGGAAATACTCGCGTGCCCCAGCATTTCCTGCACCGCGCGCAAGTCTCCGCTCGATTGCAGCAGGTGCGAGGCAAACGAATGCCGCAACATATGCGGATGCACTGACGCGTCCAATCCCGATTTTACCGCCCACTGTTTCAGCCGCAATTCCACTGAGCGCACGCCCAGCCGCCCGCCGTTGCGGTTAACGAACAGCGCTTTCTCGCCTTGCGCCGCGAGCGTGCTGCGCGGCGCAAGCCATGCACTAACGGCGGCCAGTGCCTGACGGCCCACGGGAACCACGCGCGTTTTACCGCCTTTGCCGGTGACGCGCACCGTGCCGTCGGCGCTGTCGATGTCGCCTGGCGCCAAACTGGTTAATTCGGCCAGGCGCAATCCTGACGAGTAGAACAATTCAAACATCGCTTTGTCGCGCAGCACGAGCGCGCTGTTGTCGCCATCATCGGCTAGATTCATCAGCCGGGTGGCTTCGTCAGGCGACAACGCATGCGGCAGTCGCTTCGCCGACTTGGGCGCGCGAATGCCGAGGCAGGGGTTTGCGCTAAAGCCACAGTCGCGCGCGAGATAGCGATAAAAGCCGCGCCACGCCGACAACATGCGTGCAATCGAGCGCCCATCTAGGCCGCGTGCGTGCAGTTGCGCGACAAAGCGGCGTATCTGATGCACCTGTAGTTTGTCGAGTGGTTGACTGTCGGCGAATTGAATCAGGGCGTCAATGTCGCGCGCGTAACTCGCGGCGGTGTTGGGACTAAGCCGCCGCTCCTGCGTCAGGTGCGCGAGAAAATCCGTCTGATACTGCTGTGCAGGCGAGCGCGCCTGACCTTGGGTGGAGGCCGTTGCGGACGTCTTTGCGGATCCGTCCGCAGTCACCCCCGCAGTCACGTCAGTTGACGCGCCAGTGCCGCAGACACAATGTCGCCCAGCCGCGACAGGAATATCGTCCCCATCTCGGCATAAAAGCGGTGCGGGTCTTCGCTGGCCAGCGCCAGCAGCCCGAAGGATTCGCCGTCGCGCAAGGCGATATAGGCAAATGATTTCAGCAGCGGCGCGGATTCGCCAAACAGCGCTGCAGTGTCTGCCGCCGCCTGCGGGCAGCAATGCGGATGCGTCAGGCCCGCCGTGAAGCCACGCGTGGCGTCGCTCGACGCCTGAAACACCGGCAGATCGCCTTGCCCGCGCCACACCCTTAACGCCACATGCGGAACAATAAAATCCTCCCGCAAATTGGTTTCAACGGCATAGACTGCGGCGGCCAGGTCTTTTGCGCCGAGCAGCGCCAGCGTGATGCGATGAATTTTGTCGCCGATGGCGTCGTTCTCTTCGCCGAATTGAATGATTTCGCGCAACTTGCTTTCGAGCTGTTTGCTCTTTTCGCGCAGCGTCAGAATCTGCCGCTCGCTGATGGGAATGGTGCGCCCGCCGTGCGGATGCGGAATGGTGATCTCCGCCATCATCTCAGCGTAGTGCTCGAAAAACTCCGGATGGTCTTTAAGATAGGCGGCTACGTCTTCTGAATTCATGGTTGTTGTTCCTGACTATGGCTGTTTTTTTTGATATTTGCTGAATAATTGGCGATGGAGTTTGCGGCATTGCGCTGATGCATGCCTTACAAATCCATCTCGCCGTCGTAAACGGTAATGGCCTGGCCCGTCATCATCACCGGGCTGCCCTCGCCCGCCCATGATATACCGAGGTCCCCGCCCCGCGTGGTGACGCGCACGCGCGCGTCGAGCAACCCACGCTGTATGCCCGCGACCACCGCCGCGCAAGCGCCGGTGCCGCACGCCAGCGTTTCGCCCGCGCCGCGCTCGTATACCCGCAGTTTGATAAAGCTGCGGCTGACGATCTGCATGAACCCGGCGTTGACGCGCTTGGGGAAGCGCGGATGCGATTCGATTAGCGGCCCCTCGGTTTCCACATCGGCTTTCACCACGTCGGAAACCACCTGCACAGCGTGCGGATTTCCCATAGATAAACTATTGATTATAATCAGTTTTTTATCTATGGTGAGTTCGTATGTAAGCGCCTGCTCACGCGCCACAAAGGGAATCAGCGCCGGCTCGAAAATCGGCGCCCCCATATCAACGGTAACCTGCCCGTCCCCCTCCAACGTAGGCTCGATAATGCCCGACAGCGTGCCGACACGGATGCGGGTTTTTTGCGTCAGCGCCTTGTCGTGAACATAGCGCACAAAGCAGCGCGCGCCGTTGCCGCACTGCTCCACCTCGCCGCCATCGGCGTTGAAAATGCGGTAGTAGAAATCGGTGCCTGCGGTGCGCGCCGGCTCGACTTGCAGTATCTGATCGCAGCCTACACCGAAATGCCGGTCAGCCAACAGGCGTAACTCATCGACGCTCAACGACAGCGGCACGCGGGTCGCGTCGAGAACCACAAAATCGTTACCCAGCCCGTGCATTTTGGTAAATTTTAAGTGCATTTGGCTATTTTTAACGGCAATAATCCCGATAATCCCGGTAAATGCAGCGATTCATAATAACCGTCATACCGCCCGCCAGCGCTCGCTCTGCTGCGGGCTCGTTGACGATGCCCTCTTGTATCCAGATTCTTTTTATACCCAGTGTCAGGCATTCATCGACGACTTCGCCGATGAATTCCGCGCTTCGAAACACGTTCACCAGGTCTATCGGCTCCGCCACGGCGGACAAGCTGGGATAGACCTTTTCTCCCAGAATTTCCTGCGCCGCCGGATGCACCGGAATCACGCGAAAGCCAAATCCCTGCATGGCGGCGGACACCCCATAACTCGGGCGGCTGGCGTTGGGCGACAGGCCCACCACGGCGATAGTTTTTACCTGCTTCAGCAGGGCGCAGCACTGTTCGACACCGGGATTCTGGAACACCTTAGGCAATCTCCTTCAACATAATGTAATCGTCCATCACGAAACCTTCACCGATTTCACGCACCGACGTTTCAGTGATGCGAAAACCGTATTTCAGATAGGCATCGATCGCGCTCTGGTTGCGCCGGTTCACCGCCAGCGTTAAGCGCGTGCAACCCACCCCCGCCATGAACGACAGCACATGGTCAACCAGCATCCCGCCATACCCCTGCCGATGCGCGCACGGATGCAGGTAGAGCTTGTCGAGTTTTAACTCAGCCGGATATCCGGTCAGAAAATACGACGCGTATCCGGTCATTGCGTTATCGGCTATCAACACGTCCCACCACAGGTCCTTGCGCGCGAGCTCGGCACGTATCACCGGTTCGTTGTAGCGTTCTTCGAGCATGTATTCTATCTGCGCCACGCTGATAATGCCCGGATAGTGTGCTCGCCAAATCGCTCGCGCCAGCGCGCACAGCGCCGATATTTCACTTTCATGCAGCGCGCGAATTTCAACGGAATCAAACCTGTCGTGCCTGTCACGCATAGGGACTCGCCTCGCCCGGCGGACGCGTTTTGAATCGCTTATGCACCCAATAGTATTGCTCGGGCATTTCGCGCACCCGCGCTTCGATGAAGGCATTCATGCGGCGCGTGTCTGCCTCGACGTCATCCGTCGGATAATTTTCCCACGCCGGATAAAAGCGCAGCTCATACCCCTGAGCCCCCGGCAACTGGCGCGTTACCGCGGGCACCACTACCGCCCCCGCCAAGCGCGCCAGCCGCGAAAGCCCGGTGATGGTTGCGGCCCGCACGCCGAAAAACGGCACGAAAATCGAATCACGTTCGCCAAAATCCATGTCCGGCAAATAGTAAAACGGCAGCCCTTCGCGTATGGCTTTGACCACGGGCCGGATGCCGTCCTGCCGCGAAAACAACACCGGCGTGACAAAACGCGTTCGGCCATGCAGCAGCACTTTGTCAAACAGCGGGTTTTTCTGCTTGCTGTACACCGACACGCCGCGCCACTCGGTGATGATGCGCGCACCGCCCATATCGAGGCCGACAAAATGCGGTGCCAGCCAGATCACCGGTTTGCCCTCGACCGCCTGCCAATGCTCAAGACCTTCGACCCGCACCAGCTTCTGCACGCGCGCCTTGGACGACCACCACAGCAGCCCGTGCTCCAGCAGGCCGCGCGCCAGCACTTGAAAATGCGTGCGCGCCATACGACGGCGTTCATCCTCGCTGCGTTCGGGAAAACACAGTTTCAAATTGGTCAGCGCCACGCGCCGCCGTTCGCGTGCAAACACGTAGAGCAGCCACCCGATGCCGCGTCCCAAGGGCGCCAGTAGTTGTAGCGGCAGCAGATGCAGCAACCAGATGATGGCAAGGCCCAGACGAGTCATGGCGCTTCTGTTCCCTCGGGAATCTTGTAACGGTTATATCCCCACAGATACTGCGACGGACACGCCCGCACCAGGGTTTCCAGCGCCCGATTGAGTGCAGCCTCGTCAAAGTTTTCCGTCGGCAACTCGTCGAATCGTATCTGGTAACCCCGCCCCTGCGGCAAGCGCTCCACGCCCAGGGCCACCAGCGCGGCGCCGGTGGCCTGCTGCAACTTGGCGATCAAGGTCATGGTGTACGCAGGCCGCCCGAAAAAATCCGCCCACTTGCCTTCGCCGACACCAGGCACTTGATCGGGAACCAGCGCAATGGTTTCACCGCGATGCAGCGCGCGCAGCAACATGCGCACCCCCTTCATATTGGCGGGTGCCACGGCGGTGCCCCAGCGGCTGCGGCCAGCAATCATCAGCGGCTCCAGCCAGCGCATTTTCGGCGGTCGGTACATCACGGTCAGCGGCATCGTTTGCACCATGCACGGCGCGCCGATTTCAAATCCGCCCAGATGGGGCGTCAATACAATGACGCTCCTGCCGCGGCTACGCAGTTGTTCGATGACATGCAGTGTTTCGCAATGCAGCCAGCCACGGATACGCGCATCGGACGCGAACCATATCGCGATCAACTCCAGCGTGCCCTTGCCGGTTTCGGCAACCACTTGCCGCAACAGCGGCTCACACGCGCCGCCCTGGCACACGCCGCTGGCCAGCAGGTTTTCCCGCAGCCGCCGCGCGTAGGTTGGGGATGCCCAATAGGCGACCCATCCGAGACCGGCGCCGGCGGCATGCAGCCAAGACAAAGGTAATCGGGCAATCAGCCGGAACAGGGTGTGCAGCACGGTGGGTCTTATGAATTAAACACTTACGTGCTATTCTATGCGTTTTTTTACACTCGACGAAGCCCAAAACCACTCTTATGAGCAACTTCCTGTTTACCTCTGAATCTGTTTCCGAAGGCCATCCCGATAAAATCGCGGACGCCATTTCCGATGCCGTGCTCGATGCCATTCTCGCGCAAGACAAGAATGGCCGCGTCGCCGCCGAGACACTGACGCACACCGGCCTCGTCGTCATGGCCGGGCAAATCACCACCAGCGCACGCGTCGATTACGCACAAGTCGCGCGCAAGGTGATCAAACGCATCGGCTATACCGATTCCGATATCGGTTTTGATTACAAGAGCTGCGGCGTGATGGTCGCCTACGACCAGCAATCGCCCGACATCGCGCAAGGCGTCGACGAAGGCAAAGGCATGGATCTCGATCAAGGCGCGGGCGACCAAGGCCTGATGTTCGGCTTTGCCTGCGACGAAACGCCGCAACTGATGCCGATGCCGATTTACTACGCGCACCGTTTGATGGAGCGTCACGCCGAATTGCGCCGCGATGGCCGTTTGCCGTGGGCGCGTCCCGACGCGAAGTCGCAGGTGTCGGTGCGCTACATTGACGGCAAGCCGCATCACATCGACACCGTGGTGATCTCCACCCAGCACACCGACGACATTTCGCACGAGCCGCTGACCGAAAGCGTGATCGAGCAAATCTGCAAGCCAGTGTTGCCGAAAAACATGATCACCAAGGACACCAAGTATCTGATCAACCCCACGGGCCGCTTTGTTATCGGCGGACCGCAAGGCGATACGGGTCTGACTGGCCGCAAGATTATCGTTGATACCTATGGCGGTTATTCACGTCACGGCGGCGGCGCGTTCTCCGGCAAAGACCCGTCGAAGGTGGATCGCTCGGCGGCCTACGCCGCGCGCTACGTGGCGAAAAACATCGTCGCTGCCGGGTTAGCCAGCAAGTGCGAAATTCAGGTGGCCTACGCCATCGGCGTTGCGCGTCCGGTCAGCGTGCTGGTTGAAACCTTCGGCACCGGCAAGATTGCTGACGAAAAAATCGCCGCGCTGGTCGAGAAGCATTTCGACCTGCGTCCGAAAGGCATCATTCAGTCACTCAACCTGCTGCGTCCGATCTACGAGAAAACCGCCGCGCACGGGCACTTTGGGCGTGATGAGCCGGAGTTCACGTGGGAAGCAACCGATAAGGTTGAAGCATTGAAAGCCGACGCGAAGTAAGCCGCGCTTTCTTGCCCCGACAAAAAGCCACTTTCGAGTGGTTTTTTGTTGTAACTATTTGTTTTTAAACAAAATTTTATTTATCGACCGTCTGGGCTATAATGCCGCCCTCACCGAGGAGCGTTGCGACCGGTTACGTTGAAATGACGTGAACCCGCCAGGCTCGGTGGACCTAACCCCGCAACGGCGCTCACGAACTTTTTTTCCAACAGGAAAGGAGCGCGTGATGAACGCCGCATCTAAAGACTTCAAAGACTTCCACGTAGCAGACATCAAGCTGGCCGAATTCGGTCGCAAAGAAATTGCCATTGCCGAGACCGAAATGCCCGGTTTGATGGCGATCCGCGAGGAATACAAAGGCAAGCAGCCGCTCAAGGGCGCGCGCATCGCCGGTTCGTTGCACATGACGATTCAGACTGCCGTGCTGATCGAAACACTGGCATCGCTCGGCGCGGATATCCGCTGGGCCTCGTGCAATATTTTCTCGACGCAGGATCACGCCGCTGCGGCCATTGCTGCGAGCGGCATTCCGGTGTTCGCCTACAAAGGCGAAACGCTGGAAGACTATTGGGATTACACCCATCGCATTCTGGATTGGTCGGGTAACGAAAGTGAGGGCGGCACCCCCAACATGATTCTGGATGACGGCGGCGATGCCACCTTGCTGGTGACGCTCGGCGCGCAGCACGAGCGCAACAAAACGCAGCCGCCCGAAGGCACCAATGAAGAAGAAATCGTGCTGTTCGCCGCGATGCGCAAAACGCTCAAAGAAAAGCCCGGCTACTACTCGAAAATCGAAGCCAACATCAAAGGCGTGACCGAAGAAACCACCACCGGCGTGCATCGTTTGTATCAGATGCAAAAAGAAGGCCGCTTGCCATTCCCCGCGATCAACGTCAACGACTCGGTAACCAAATCCAAGTTCGACAATCTCTACGGCTGCCGTGAATCCCTGGTCGATGCGATCAAGCGCGCCACCGACGTGATGATCGCCGGCAAAGTTGCGCTGGTGTGCGGCTTTGGCGACGTGGGCAAGGGCAGTGCGCAGGCGTTGCGGGCGCTGTCGGCCCAAGTGTGGGTGACGGAGATTGATCCGATCTGCGCCTTGCAAGCCGCGATGGAAGGCTTTCGCGTGGTGACCATGGAATACGCTGCCGACAAGGCCGACATTTTTGTCACCTGCACCGGCAACCTCGGCGTGATTAACCACGAACACATGAAGAAGATGAAGCACAACGCGATTGTGTGCAACATCGGCCACTTCGATTCCGAAATCGAAATCGCAGCCCTCAAGCAATACAAGTGGGACAACATCAAGCCGCAGGTCGATCACGTGATTTTCCCCGACGGCAAGCGGCTGATTATTCTGGCGGAAGGTCGCCTGGTAAATCTCGGTTGCGGCACCGGGCATCCGTCGTTCGTGATGTCGAATTCGTTTACCAATCAAACGCTGGCACAGATCGAGTTGTTCACGCAAGGCGGCAAATACAAGAACGAAGTCTACGTGCTGCCCAAGCACCTCGACGAGAAAGTCGCGCGCCTGCACCTGAAAAAACTCGGTGTGCAGTTGACGGCATTGAGCGAGAAGCAGGCCGAATACCTGCATCTGTCGGTCGATGGGCCGTTCAAAGCGGATCACTACCGCTACTAACGCGAGGGGGCAGCATGCAATCGCAGCAAAAACACCCTCGCACCGGTCTTACGATTAGCTTCGAGTTTTTTCCGCCCAACACGTATGAGGGCGCGGAAAAACTCGCGATCACCGCGCGCGAACTCGCGCTGCTGAAACCGAAGTTTTTTTCGGTGACCTACGGCGCGGGCGGCTCGACGCAGGCGCGCACCTTGAAAACCGTGCTCGATCTGCGCGTGGCGGGTTACGCCGCCGCACCGCATATCTCGTGCATCGGCTCCACGCAAGCAGGTTTACGCGAGACGCTACAGCAATACAAAGATAACGGCATCCAGCATGTGGTGGCGCTGCGCGGCGATCTGCCGTCAGGCACGGCGTCGGCGTCGGCGGGCGAGTTTCATTACGCGAACGAGTTGGTGGCGTTTATCCGCAAGGAATTCGGCAGTCACTTTGTCATCGAAGTCGCGGCGTATCCCGAATACCACCCGCAGGCAAAAAGCGCGCAGGACGACCTCAACAACTTCAAGCGCAAGGTCGAGGCAGGCGCCGATTCGGCGATCACGCAATATTTCTACAACGCCGACTGCTATTACCACTTTATCGAGCAGTGCGAAAAAATGGGCATCACCATTCCGGTGGTGCCGGGCATCATGCCCATCGGGCGCTTCTCGCAGCTCGCGCGGTTCTCCGACGCGTGCGGCGCGGAGATACCGCGCTGGATCCGCAAAAAACTCGAAGGCTACGGCGATGACACAGACTCGATCCGCGCCTTCGGGCTCGATGTCGTTACCCGGCTATGCGAAGACCTGCTCAAAGCCGGCGCGCCGGGACTGCATTTCTACACCATGAACCAGTCCGCCTTGACTGCGGCGATCTGGCGACGCCTTGGGATCGAATCACGCTAACGCCTAATCTCTCTCGCTCTCTCGCTCTCTCGTTCTCTTGCCTGTGCGGTACGACGCCGGCCCCGTGCCTGTACTTACCCGCGTTTCTCGCGTTATGATGCCGACGTAGCATCCGCCAACGCCCAAGAGAGCGCACGCCATGTCCGAAGCCAAAGCCGCGACGTCACAAGGAAACGAGCAACTGGTCGGGAAGCTGCTAGCCGAAGTCAGAGCGCTGCCGCCGGGTGCGGCGGCAGAGTTGCTCTCCGGCTATTCCGCGCCAGTCGTGGGCGCGGTGCTGATGGCGCTGGATTCGTCCACCTCGCAGGATGTGCTTGCCGCGCTGCCCGGCGGACTGCACGACAGCATATTGCTCGAAGCGCCGCCCACCATCGCGCGACAATGGGCGCGCAATCAGGCGTATCCCGAAGACAGCATCGGGCGCATGATGGAAGCGCCGCTGTCGGTGTTTCGCCCGGACACCACCGTCGGCGCGGCCACCGAAGAACTGCGCGCTCTGGTCAAGACCGCATTTATTACCTATGGCTACGTCACGGATGCGACCGGCAAACTGCTGGGGCTGGTCACCATGCGCGATTTGCTGTTCGCGCAAAACGATGTGCGGCTCGACGCCATCATGCTGCGCAATGTGTTCGCCCTTGAGCCGCATCAGGCTTTATCCGATGCCATGAGGCTGGTGCTGGAGCGGCATTATCCGGTGTACCCGGTGTGTGACGAAAACGGCATATTGCTTGGGCTGGTCCGCGGCCAAACCCTGTTTCAAGCACAGGCGTACGACATCACCTTGCAGGCCGGCACCATGGTCGGTGTGGAAAAAGAAGAACGTCTCGCCACGCGCTGGTCGCAGAGCTTCAAGTTTCGCCATCCGTGGCTACAACTGAATCTGATCACCGCGTTTGCCGCCGGTGCGGTGGTGGGGATTTTCGAAGGCACGGTGGAAAAACTGGTGGTGCTGGCGGCGTTTTTGCCGGTGCTCGCCGGGCAATCGGGCAACACCGGCTGTCAGGCGCTGGCGGTCACGCTGCGCGGCATGACGCTGGGCGAACTCAAGCCGGGATCAGAGCGAGCGCTGGTGATGAAAGAGGCCTCGCTCGGCATGTTGAACGGCGCCTCCACCGGCCTCATCGCGGCGTTGGGTATGTTCACCTACGCCACCCTACAAGGCTCGCCGCACGCGCTGATGCTGGCCGGCGTGGTATGGCTGGCACTGGTGGGCGCGTGCGTGGTGAGCGGCATTTGCGGCGCGATGATACCGCTCACGTTAAAGCGCTTCGGCGCCGACCCCGCCACCGCATCGAGTATTTTTCTTACCACGGCTACCGACGTGGTGAGCATGGGGTTGCTGCTGGGATTGGCGACCTTGCTGATTAAGTTATAGCGGCGCAAAGCAACACTGACCGCGAAGATAGAATCTCCGGGTCAGTGGGTCACACGTTCGGCGAAAGAGACTCAGTAAATCAGGCAGCCTTCGCGGTCTTTCTCTTTTTCGCCGCCGCTTCGGTGGTATGCATCGACGCATACGCCGCATGCGCCGCCGATTCCGCGTCGCCGACATGCACCGGGTAGCCCATGTCTTCGAGCACGGAGCCCAGCGCCGACAGACACAGCATCACGTTGTCCGGGCGGCACGAGTAGCCCATCAAACCAAAACGCCAGATTTTGCCGGCGAGCGGGCCCAGGCCTGCGCCGATTTCGATGCCGAATTCGTTGAGCAGGCGCTTGCGTACTTCGGCTTCGTTCACGCCCGCGGCGCAATGCACGGCGTTCATTTCCGGCACCTGATATTTGGGGTCCACCAGGAACTTGAGGTTCATCGCTTCGAGACCGGCTTTCAACGCGATGTGATGACGCTTATGGCGCGCCCAGCAGTTCTCCAGGCCTTCTTCGCGGATCAGCAGCAGCGCTTCGTGCAGGCCGAACAATGAGTTGGTCGGCGCGGTGTGGTGATAGGTGCGGGTGGAGGCGCCCCAGTAGCCCAGCAGCAGGTTCATGTCCATGAACCAGCTATGAATTTTGTCTTTGCGCGCTTTGACGAAATCAACCACGCGTTCACTGATCGACACCGGCGACAACCCCGGCGTGCACGACAGACATTTCTGGCTGGCGGAATACACCGCGTCAAATTTCCAGTCATCGACGCGCACCTCAACGCCGCCGAGCGAGGTGACGGCATCGACGATGGTGAGTGCGTCATGTTTGTGCGCGATGTTGACCAGCGTCTTCGCATCCGACAACACGCCGGTGGAAGTTTCCGCATGCACGAAGGCCACCAGGCGCGCATCGGGATTGGCCTTCATCGCATCTTCGAGTTTCTGCGGGTCAACCGGCTCGCCCCATTTGTCTTCGACCACGATCGCGGTGGCGCCGCAACGCTCGACGTTTTCGATCATGCGGCCGCCAAACACGCCGTTGCGGCACACAATCACTTTATCGCCGGGCGCAACCATGTTGACGAAACAGAACTCCATGCCCACCGAGCCGGGGCCGGAGATCGGAAACGTCAGCGGATTTTTGGTTTGATACACATAACGCAGCAGCGACTTCAATTCTTCCATCATGTCCACGAACACCGGATCGAGATAACCGATGGCGGGCTGGCTCATGGTGGTCAACACGCGCGGATGAATCTCCGTCGGGCCTGGCCCCAGCAGCGTGCGTTGCGGCGGGTGGAAAGAGCTGATGCGTTTATGCGGTGCAAATTCGTTAATCATGGTGTCGCTCCCTGCGGTTGGACTATAAAGATTTTCGCCGTCCGGGCGCGATTTCAACCGGATCGGCTTGCGTGTTGTCGCTTCATTCAACACATCGGCAGCGCTCACATCGCCGCCGGTGACTTGCTCCACTTCCATGGCCCAGCGCGCCGGCACGTAGCCCGACTTTACCCAGTTGTTGACCACCGCGCGATCAAGACTAAAGCGGCGAGCCACTTCGGCCTGGCTACCGAAAATTTCTACGAGGCGTTCTGCGCAATTCATGGTGTTTCCTTGTGCGCAAGAGTAACATGGCAAAATTAGTTTGACAATATGAAGTTACATTCAAGGAATTACATATAACTATTTGTTTTTAAACGATAATTTATATTCCGATGTCTGTGACAACGAGGCATAGTGTCTTCTGCATGGCATGCAGGCGTGGTAACGTCGCACCACAACGCAGATCAGGAGTCGGGTATGAAAAAGTGGATTCTGACATTCGCGGCGGGCATGTTGCTCGTGCCGCCATTCGCACTGGCCGCAGAAAAAGCAGGCGCGGGCGGCGCCTACCCCAACAAATCCATCCGCCTGATCGTGCCGTTCCCGCCTGGCGGCGGCACTGATCTGGTGTCGCGCATATTGCAGCCGGCAGTCACGGCGGCGCTCGGTCAGCAACTGTTGATCGATAACCGCGGCGGCGCGCAGGGCACCAGCGGCACGGCGATTGGCGCGAAAGCCAACCCGGACGGCTACACGCTCATCATCGCCGAAATCGGCGCCACTGCGGTTGCGCCCTGGATGTACGACAAAGTGCCGTTCGATGTGATCCGCGATTTCGCGCCGATCACCCTGCTGATCGAGCAGCCGTACATCATGTCGGTGCATCCGACGGTGCCGGCCAAAACGCTGGCCGATTTCATCAAGCTGGCGCAAGCCAAGCCCAACAGCTTCAACTTCGGCTCCGGCAACGTCACCGCGCATCTGGCGCAGGAAGTGTTCTACCAAACCGCCAAAGTAAAACTCACCCACATCCCCTATCGCGGCAGCGGCCCGGCGATGACCGCTGCACTCGGCGGCGAAGTGCAAACGCTGTTCTCCGGCCCCGGCGCCGCCATTCCGCAAATTCGCGCCGGCAAAATCCGCGCACTGGCCGTCACCACCGCCAAGCGCACCCGCGAGTTGCCCGACGTGCCGACGCTGGATGAGAGCGGCTACAAAGGTTTCGCCATCAGCGGTTGGTACGGCTTGATGGCCCCGGCCGGCACGCCGCAGCCGATCATCACGCAGCTAAACAGCGTGTTCACCAAAATCCTCAGCAGCAGCGACGCCGCCAAGCAACTGAGTGATCGCGGCTACGACCCGACGCCGATGGCGCCGGAGGCTTTCGGCAAATTCATGAAAGCGGAAGTGGAGCGCTGGGGTAAAGCGGTGAAGGCGGCGGGGGTTAAGGCGACGGACTAAGGACGCGCAGGACTCGTAGGGCGGAAAAGCGCAGC
>JAYVQD010000545.1:0-3656 GCA_043777275.1 Nitrosomonadales bacterium | reverse complement strand
CACGCTTTCTGGTCGATGAGACCGGCACGCGCAATGCGCGACTGGCGCTGGCCGGCGCGGTGCGGCAAGTCATCGTTAACGGCCTCGCGTTGCTGGGTGTGTCAGCACCGGAAAAAATGTAAGATATGACCATGTCCAAGGACTATCACCAGAACCCGAAAAAACGCAGCAGCGGTCGCGGCGGCTCCATGTTCGTCGGTATCCTGATTGGCCTGTTGCTGGGCTTAACCATTGCGCTTGGCGTGGCTTGGTACATCAACAAGATACCGAATCCGTTCGAGAAAAAAGCGCAAGCGCCGACGACACCCAAGGCTGATCTGCCGAAGGCCGCCTCCACGCCCGCCGCCGATAAGGACAGGGCCGACAAGGGAGATAAGGGCCCGCGTTTTACCTTTCCCGACATACTCAAAGGCGACGGTGGTGCCGAGAAACAGCCCCGCGACGCAGAAAAGAAGTCAACGGCGGTGCCTAAGGAAGCGTTCTTTCTCCAGGCAGGATCGTTTCAGAACGCGCCCGATGCCGACAACCTGAAAGCACGTTTGGCGCTGGTGGGTGTTGAAGCCTCGATACAAACCACCCATCTGCCCGAAAAGGGCGTCTGGCATCGCGTGAGGGTGGGGCCGTATGCGGATGTCGAAGAACTGAATCGCATCCGCGCCATTCTCAAGCAGAACGGCGTGGACGCTGCGTTGGTCAAAGTGCGCGAGGCGGAAAAATAGCGCGCTGTGCCGTCGCAGCAGTTGCCGTAACAGTCGCGGTACCCGTCGCTGCACCCGTTTTAAGGAGTTGAAATGCTTATAGTAAATCGCTTAATGAATTGGGTTTCGGTTCTTGCATTGGTCGCTCTGGCCTTGGCCAGCGCAACAGCATCGGCGCAGTTGGTTGCGGGCAAGGACTATCAGGTTCTCAAACCGGCACTGCCCACCGCAAGCGGAAAGAATATCGAGGTACTCGACTTTTTCTGGTACGGGTGCGGCGGCTGTAATCAACTGCAACCTTCGCTGTATGAGTGGCTAAAGCGAAAACCGGCGGATGTGACATTCCGCCGCCAACCCGCCGCGTTTCAGGATAACTGGGTGCAACTCGCACGCACCTACTACACCATCGAGGCCCTCGACGTTGCCAACAAGCTGCATGGCGAAATATTCGACGCTATCCACAAAACCAAGGTGCTGAACCCCGCCGTGCTGTCCAAGGACCCCAAAACCCTGTTCGACTGGGTCGCGACCAAGGGCATCGAGCGGCAAAAGTTTGTGGAAACGTATAACTCGTTTGGCGTCGCCAGCCGGGCGCAGCGCACCATCGACACCACCTCGACCTACAACATTACCAGCACACCCACCCTCGTGATCGACGGGCGATTCTCGATTACGCCTTCGGGCGGTTATGACGTGTTTTTCAAGAACGTGGATCAATTGATTGATCTCGCACGCAAGAGCCGCGGAGGCAAATAGACCATGAAATCGGTGACAAGCAAGCGTCGGGCAATGGCGTTGGGCGCGCTGGCGGTGACGGCGATGTACGCTATCGGCGCGCACGCGCAACCAACATTAGATCGCCCGCTGGAACAGACGTACCGCGTCATCCAGCCGCAGAAAGTTGAAACCGGCGAGCGTATCGAGGTCATCGATTTCTTCTGGTACGGATGACCCTTTTGTTATGAGATTCTGCCCGTGATGGCGGAATGGGAAAAGAATAAACCTGCGGATGTGGCAGTACGCCGCATACCCTCCGTGCTGCGCGAAGCATGGGTTCCTGACGCCCATCTTTACTACACGCTCGAAATACTGGGTGAAGCCGATCGCCTGCATGCGCGCGTATTCGAGAGCGTGCATAAAGATCGTCTACGCACCAATGATCCCGAGGCGGTTGGGTTATGGGCGGTCAAGAACGGCATCGAACCACAAAAATGGCTAAGCACGTATACGTCCGACGAGGTGCGTAAGCGCGTGAATCACGCGGTGGAACTGGCACGCAATTACGATATCCGCAGTACACCGGCGCTGGTGGTGGACGGCCGTTATCAAACCGGCGGCGGTTTGGCGGGCGGGTTGAAGAATGTTCCCGTGGTGCTGGATGAGCTGGTCAAACTCGCGCGCGAACAACGCAAGAAGCCGTAAACCACCTGGCAACGCCGGGTGGCTTTCGGCGCGCCGCACAGCTCTACCAACGCTACGCCGCTACTCCACCGTCACCGATTTCGCGAGATTGCGCGGCTTGTCGACGTCCGTGCCGCGCAACAACGCCACATGATAGGCCAGCAGTTGCAGCGGAATCACATGCAAAATAGGCGACAGCGGCCCCGCGTTGTCCATCAATGCGATGGTGCGCAGACGATCTGCTTTGGTGATGCGTGCATCGCGATCGGCAAACACATAAAGCTCGCCGCCGCGCGCGCGCACTTCCTGCATGTTGGATTTAAGTTTTTCCAGCAACTGGTCGTTGGGGGCGACGGTAATCACCGGCATGTCGGCATCGACCAGCGCCAGCGGCCCGTGCTTCAATTCACCCGCCGCGTACGCCTCGGCGTGGATATAGGAAATTTCCTTGAGCTTTAACGCGCCTTCCATCGCTATCGGAAAATGCACGCCGCGTCCGAGGAACAGCGCATGTTGTTTGTTCTTCAATCGCTTGGCCCAAGCCGCCACTTGCGGTTCGATCGACAACACGGATTCCATCGCGCGCGGCAAGTGACGCAACGCTTTTAGAAAATCACGCTCCTGCTTCGCGCTCAAACGCTTGCGCTGCTTGGCCAGCACCAGCACCAGCACGAACAAGGCCGCGAGCTGCGTGGTAAATGCCTTGGTGGAAGCGACGCCGATTTCCGGCCCGGCGCGCGTGAGAAAGCGCAGCTTCGATTGGCGGATCAGCGCCGACTCCGGCACGTTGCAAATGGTCAGCGTGTCTTTCAGGCCCAGCGATTGCGCGTGCTTCAGAGCAGCCAGGGTGTCGGCGGTTTCGCCCGATTGCGAGATGGTGATGACCAAGGTGTTTTTGGTCGCCACCGGATCGCGATAGCGGTATTCGCTGGCAATTTCGACGGTGGTCGGTATGCCCGCGATGGATTCCAGCCAGTACCGTGCCACCATGCCCGCGTGATAGCTGGTACCGCAGGCAAGCATAAGTATGTTCTTGTTTTTATTGAATATTTTATCTGCGGCCGCACCGAACAAATTAGGCTGAAGTGAGCGTGCACTCATCACCATTTCGAGTGTGTTGGCAATCGCGCCGGGCTGCTCGAAGATTTCTTTTTGCATGTAATGCTGATAGCGGCCCAAATCCGCGGCATCGGCACTGAGGCTGCTGCGCGTGATCGAGCGGCGCGCGGCGCGGCCATGGGCATCGCAGATCGACACGCCGTCGGGGCGAATTTCCACCACATCGCCTTCTTCGAGATACACCATGTCGCGCGTGCGCGCGATCAGCGCGCTGGCATCCGACGCGAGGAAATTTTCGTTTTTGCCGCGGCCGACCAGCAGCGGCGAACCCTTGCGTGCGCCCACCACAATATTCGATTCGCGATTGCAGATAAAACCCACCGCGTAGGCGCCTTCCCATGCGCGGCTGGCTTTCTGCACCGCCTTGAACAACGACAAGCCCGTGGCAACCAGCGAATGCACGTGATGCACCATCACCTCGGTATCGGTCTCCGAGGT
>JAYVQD010000544.1:0-14478 GCA_043777275.1 Nitrosomonadales bacterium | reverse complement strand
CTCGGCGGAGCGTCACGAGCCGGTAAGCCTGCCGCTGCCGGAATCGCGGCCAACGGTGGCGGCAGCACGTTAAGGTCACCCCTTTTTAGCCACAGATTTACACAGATGAACACAGATTCAACCCACGGTGGGGTTATCTGTGTTCATCTGTGTAAATCTGTGGCAAATGTTTTTGAATTGGATTTAGCATGATAAAAAACCCTAAAAAAATCGGCTTGGCCATCATAGGCGCAGGCCGTGTCGGCCTCATCCGTGGTGAACTCGCAGCGCGCCACCCTTCCGTCGGCTGGATCGGCCTCGCTGAAAAAATGCCGGAACGCGGCGAGATTGTACGGGAGAAATGCAATGCCGATTTCGTCACCACCGATTACAAGACGCTGCTGTCACGCCCCGAAGTCAACGCCGTGATCGTGTGTACCGATGAGCATTTGCACGTTGACCCGGTGATCTACGCCGCCGAGCGCAATCTGCCGCTGCTGATTGAAAAGCCGCTCGCAACGGACTTGGCAGAATCCGCGCAAACGCTGGCCGCGATTGAAAAATCCGGCGTCGATGCGGTCATCGGTTACACCCAGCGCTTTCGCCGCCGCTGGCTGGTGGCTAAAGAGAAAGTGCAGTCCGGCGCGCTGGGTGAAGTGACGATGGTGACGTCGCGCGCGTTCATGAATCGGCTAGTGGCTATTGATAACTACAAGCGCAGCGACAACCGCGCCGAAGTCACGCCGATGGTGATCTCCGGCACCCACGCGCTCGACATTGTGATGTGGCTGATGGAAGCGAAGAAGCCGGTCGAGGTTTACGCCCGTTCGGTGAACAAAGCGCTCGGCCCCACCTGGCAAGGTGTGGATGGCACGGGCTACACCATCGTCTTCGACGACGGCGCGATCTATCACGGCGTGATTTCGTGGGCGCTGCCGGAAGTCTGGCCCGGCGCGGTATATTCGCTGGAGGTCGGCGCAGTCGGCACCGAAGGCGTGCTCACCATCGACGACACGCATCGCGACATGGTGCTCGCCACCAATCTGATACAGGCCGAAGGCTATGCGCCGGACAAACGGCGCCACGTTGATTTTTTGACCAGCTATCCGGTGGGCGATATGGCGCTCGGTGAGCTGCGCGGGCCCATGCGCGAAGAAACCAACTCGTGGCTGAATCGCGTGTCGCTCGGCGTCACCACGCAACACGCCACCGCCAAAGAAGGCCACAATCGCCTGATGCTGACCAAGGCGATTGATCTGTCGGCGAAATTAAAGCGTCCGGTGAAGCTGCCGATCACGCCGGAAGATGAGAAGATGATTGCCTAAACACGCATCACCTATTTATCAAGGATAAACGTTATGAAAAATAGTGTTTATAAACAAATACTTACAATAACATTCCTTGGCGCCTTCGGTGCTGCGGCGGCGCAGGACTACCCCAATCGCACGCTGCGCATGGTGGTGCCTTTCGCGCCCGGCGGCGCATCCGATTTTGTCGCGCGCATCTTGCAGCCACGCATGACCGAGCTACTCAAGCAACAAGTGGTGGTGGACAACCGTTCCGGCGCTGCCGGCAACATCGGCGTTGAAGTCGCGGCCAAAGCCAACCCCGACGGCTATACCTTCCTGCTCGGCAACATCGGCACCATGGCGATCAACGCGAATATTTTCACCAAGTTTCCGGTAAAGCCGCTGGCCGATCTGGCGCCGGTGACGCAGGTGGTGGATGTCTCCGGCTGTCTGGTGGTGCATCCCACGCTGCCGGTTAAGAGCGTCAAGGAATTCATCGCCTATCTCAAGGCCAATCCCGGCAAGCTGAACTACGGCTCGCCTGCGCCCAGCAGCGCCAACAATCTGGAAATGCTGATGTTCATGATGGCCACCGGCACGCAGGCGCAGCAGGTTGCCTACAAAGGCGGCGCCGGGCCGGCGATGATCGGGCTGCTCGGTAATGAAGTGCAGGCCATGTTCGTGACGTTTTCTTCCGCTGTAACTTATGTGAAAAGCGGCCGCGTGCGCATGCTGGCAGCGGTATCGCCCGAGCGCATCCCTGCCCTGCCCGACGTGCCGACCATGCGCGAGCAGGGTTTGAATATGGTGGTCGGTTCGTGGCAAGGCATTTACGTGCCCAGGGGCACGCCCGCGCCGGTGGTGAAAAAACTGTTTGAGGTCGCGCACGAGACAATGAAACACGCCGAAGTGGTCAAGCGCATGGCCGACAGCGGTGTCAGCATCGTCACCAGCAAATCACCCGACGAATTCGCCAAGTTCTGGAAAAGCGAGCATGATCGGTTTGCGAAAGTGGTACAAGACGCGAAGATTCCGACGGAGTAAACACGCGACCCTTACGGGAGTGGTATCCATGAATTTTGCCATTGAAGACTCATCCGAACAAAGCGCCTTTCGCACCGAGGTGCGCGCGTTTTTCGCGCAAAACGTGCCGCCGAATCTTGAACTGTCGATAGACCCGTGCGACATGAGCTACGAGCAGTATCAACTGCGCCGCGACCTGGGCCGCGCACTCGGCAAGCAAGGCTGGCTCTATCCTTCGATGCCCACGGAATACGGCGGCGGTGATCTGTCAGCGGACCAGGTAGCCATTCTTCACGATGAAATGTCGAGTCTCGGTTTGGGATTGCCGCCTTACTACGACGCCGGCGGGCGCATGTCCGCGCCGACGATATTGGTATGGGGCACGCCCGAGCACAAGCAGCGTTTTCTGCCGCCGATCTGCCGCGGCGAGGTTCGCACCTGGCAACTGTTGACTGAGCCGGGCGCGGGCTCCGACCTTGCCGGCATCAAAACCACCGCGATTCGCGATGGGGGTGCGTATGTGGTGAACGGCCAAAAAATGTATGTCGGCAGTTCGCACGGCGCGGATTATTCGTGGACGATAGTGGTGACCGATCCGAAAGGCGAGCGCCACAAGAATTTGTCGTGGCTGATGATCCCGATGAACTTGCCGGGCATCGCCGTCACGCCGATGGATTTGTTGGCGACCGGTGGCGAAGGCGGCAGCGGCTCCGGGGTAAAAAACGCGGTGTTCTTCGACAACGTGCGCGTGCCCGCCGATAACCTCGTCGGCGGCGAAAACAACGGCTGGAAAGTGGCGACCACGCATCTCGAAGTCGAGCATGGCGGCATGGGACGCCTCGCCGACCGCCGCGTGATTTACGATTTTATCAACCTGTGCAAAGAGCGGCACGACGGCTATGCCATCGCCGACGAACCGGCCGCGCGCGCGGAACTGGTTGATCTTTACATCGAAGCGGAGATCACGCGGCTGTTCGCGCTGCGTAACCATTGGCTTTCGCATTCCGGCCAGCCGCGCACCTATGAAGGCTCACAATACAGCCTGCGGCGCAAGCTGTCGGGCCTCGATATCTCGGAAAAAATGCTGCGCATCGCCGGGCCGTGCGTACTGACCAAAGACCCGCGCTGGGGGCCGCTCAAAGGCGCCATTGAATATTTCCAGCGCGACGCCATCACCGCGCTGCACCCGGGCGCCACCACCGACATTCAGCGCGTCATCATGGCGCGACGCATCGGCATCGGCGGGCGCGAGCGCGAAAAAGCCGCGAACCTGCGCTAAGGTCAGGAGACCATCATGGACCTCTCACTCAACGATACCCAGCAACTGATCCAGAATTCGGCGCGCGATTTTGTGCGCGGCGCGTGCAGCCGCGATGTGCTGCTTAAACTCGACCGCGATCCTGCGGCTATCATGAGCGGCATCTGGAAACAGATGGCCGAACTCGGCTGGACCGGCATGGCGATACCCGATGAATACGGCGGCACCGGCAACTGTATGACCGACGTGGCTGTGCTGTTTGAAGAACTCGGCGCAGGCCCGGTACCCGGCCCGCTGTTTTCATCGGCGGTGCTGTGCGCACGCGTGTTGCTCGAAGCGGCCGGCGAAGACACCAAAAAGCTGTGGCTGCCGCGCATCGCCAGCGGCGAGCGTGTGTTCGCGCTCGCGCTGACCGAAGCGCACTACAGTTGGGCCGCAGACCACATCCGCCTCACCGCCAAAAGCGAAGGCAGCGATGTCATATTAAACGGCGCCAAGGTGTTCGTGCATGATGCGCTGCATGCGACCGATTTGCTGGTAGCGGCGCGTACCGTTGACGGCGCAGGCATCAGCCTCATTCGCGTTGATGCCAGGGCGCCGGGTGTGGCGATACGCGCGCTCGACGGCTTCATCACCGGCATGAGCGAAATCACTTTCACCAACGTCCGCGCGCGCGGCACGGATGTCATCGCCAGCGCATGGGACGCCACGCAGCGCGCGATGCTCGCGGTAACGCCCGTGTTATGCGCCTACAAGGTGGGCGCGTGTAAAACGGTCTACGAGCTGTCGGTCAACTACGCGCGTGACCGCACCCAGTTCGGCCAGATCATCGGGCGCTTTGCGCGCGTGCAGGATCACATCATCCACCTGGTCAACTACCTGGATGCCGCGCGCTGGACCACCTATGAGGCGCTATGGAAACTCGACAGCGGCGCGGATGCTGCCGCTAGCATCCACGTCGCCAAATCGGTGTCGTCCGAAAGCTATATGCGCGCCTGCGACTACGCGCACGAAGTGCATGCCGGCATCGGCGTGGTGCGTGAGTACGGGCTGACGCTGCACACTAAAATGTCACGTTCGCTGTATCACTGCCTCGGCGCGCCGGCGTTGCATCGCAAACGGCTGGAGCATGCGCTGGGATTGGCGGCTGCGTAATTACGTTCCCGTAAACACCGGCTCGCGCCGGTCAAAGCCGGCCTTAACGCCTTCTTTGAAATCATTGGTTTCGCGCAGCATGTTCTGCATGAACGCTTCACGCTCGGTTGCCGCGCGAAACGCTTTGAACAGCGCAAGATTAAGCGTCTCGCGCGCCGCCTGTACCGCCAGCGGCGCGGATTTCGCCAGTTCAGCCGCCATCTCCTGCGCGGCCACCCGCACCTGATCCTGCGCCACTAGCCGGTCGGCCAGCCCCATCGCCACCGCTTCGTCGCCCGGAATACGCTTGCCCGTGAGGAACAACCATTTCGCGGTTTGATGCCCGACCAGGCGCGGCAACGTGACGGTCATGCCAAAGCCGGGGTGATAACCGATCGCACAAAAATTCGCCGCCAGCCGCGCCTCTTTGCAGGTCACGCGAAAATCGGCCACCAGCGCGAGGCCCAGACCCGCGCCAATCGCGCTGCCATGCACCGCCGCCACGATGGGCTTACGGGTTTGCACCAAGCGCTGCGCCTCGTGATACAGATGGCGCGGCTGCGACACCGCTTTTTTGCCCGCCGCTTCATCATCCACCCGTTTTTTCAGATTCGCCCCGGCGCAGAAATGTTTGCCTGCCGCCGCCAGCACAATACTGCGGCACGATGCTTCGGCATCCAGCGCTTCCAGCACCGACGCCAGATTCCCGATGAGATCGATGTCGAGAAAATTATTCGGTGGGCGCCGCAACTCCACCGTTGCGACATGTCCTTCAATGCTGACGCCGATTTCTTCGTTACCCATGACCATGGTTATCTCCGGTTAATTGAGCCTGCGCTTTAAGCACGCCATTTTATATCCATTAGCTGTCAGCGGTGTTTCACGTCTGCGGCGGAATTGCTATGATGCGTTTCCTCCAGCGTAGCCACACAAAAGCGAATCTCATGGACTTCACCCTGCCCGAAGAACTGCGCATGCTGCGCGACACCGTAGCGCGCTTCACCCGTGAAGAACTGCTGCCGCTGGAAAAAGACGTGATTCGCCGCGAGGCCGAGCGCGGGTTGACCGATGCGCCGCTGGTGGATCCCGACGCCGAAAAAGAACTCAATCGCAAGGCAAAGGAAATCGGCCTCTACGGCATCGACGTGCCCGAAGCATACGGCGGCCAAAACATGGGCATGCTCGCCAAAGCGGTGGTTATCGAAGAATTGAAAACCAGTATCACGCCCTTCGTGCTGCCGCCCGACAGCCCGAATCTGTTCATGCTGAAAGAAACCTGCAAGGGCGATCAGATCAAAAAGTATTTCATTCCCTATGCCAACGGTGACATCAAAAGCGCCATCGCCATCACCGAACCCGGCGCAGGCTCCGACCCGGCGGGCATGAAAACCCGCGCCGAATACAAAAACGGCAAGTGGATCATCAACGGGCAAAAAATATTCATCAGCAACGCACGCAAAGCCGATTTCATGATTGTAATGGCCGTAACCGATGCGGCCAAAGGCTCGCGCGGCGGCATCACCGCGTTTCTGGTCGATAAAGGCACCAAAGGCGTGTCGATACCGACAGTGCTCAACACCATCGGCGAACATGCGCCCTATGGCGTGTTCTTCGACAATGTTGAATTGTCTGACGATCAGGTATTGGGCGAAGTCGGCAACGGCTTCGGCCCGATGCAAAATCGCTTAGGTGTGCGGCGTCTGGAAATCGCCTGCCGCGCGCTCGGTTATGCACGCCGCTGTCTCGAACTGATGATCCCTCAGGCCAACGAGCGCGTCACCTTCGGCAAGCCGCTCGCCGACCGCCAAGCCGTGCAATGGTGGATCGCCGACAGCTTTCAGGAAATGGAAATGGTGCGGCTCATCACCTGGCGCCTGGCGTGCAAGATCGACGCCGGCGAGAAAAACTGGCGGCGAGATGCCGCCATGGTCAAACTGCAAGGCAGTGAAATGATCTATCGTGTGGCGGATCGCGCCATGCAACTGTTCGGCGGCATGGGCATGACCAAAGACCTGCCGCTCGAATACATCTGCCGCGCCAGCCGCGTGTGGCGCATCTACGAAGGCCCGAGCGAAGTGCATCGCTGGTTTATTGCACGTGATTTGCTGCGCAATGGCTTGCCGGCGGATTAGTCGGTGTACTATCCCCTCTCCCGCTTGTGGGAGAGGGTGGCCGATAGGCCGGGAGTGGGCAAGCACCCGAATTTCAATAGGAGAAAAGCCATGTCATCAAAACCAATGCTGTGCAGCTTCAAAACGTGTCCGTGGGTGCAACGCGCCGCCATTGTGCTGCGCGCCAAAAACATCGACTACGACATCACCTACATCGACCGCGACCACCGCCCCGACTGGTTTCTGAAAATCTCGCCGCATTCCAAAGTGCCGGTGCTGCGCATCGGCGACAACGACGCGCTGTTTGAATCGAATGCTATCGCCGAATACCTGGATGAGACTGCGGCGCCGCAACTGCATCCGGCCGATCCTCTTACGCGCGCGCGCAACCGCGCATGGACGGATTACGTATCCACCTTCGCCAGCGCGATATCCACCACCGCGTATTCTGATTCGGAAGAAGAATTCACCAAAAAAGCCGCCAAGATCGCCGAGGTGTTCGGCAAACTCAATGATGCGTTAACCAAGCGCGGCGGAGTTGGCAACAGCGACGGCCCGTATTTCAACGGCCCGAAAATGTCGCTGGTCGATGCAGCGTATGCGCCTTTCCTTCAACGCTATACTTTCATGGATCACCTGCGGCCGCTGGGTATCATCGAGAAATTCCCGCACCTCAAAGCGTGGCGCGATGCCCTGCTGGCGGCACCCGCAGTAAAAGCCTCCACCGTGCCCAACATCGAAGCGGTGTGGCAGGAAAACATGATTATCAACAAGCGCTGGCTGGCGAAGTATGTGTCGGAGAGCGTGTTGGGGGCTGCGGCGGCGTGAACGGAGAATTCAATAAATAACCTTTAAAAACAAATAGTTATAAACATGGGGCGAGCCAAGAACTACTTGTCCGCCTTACGTTTTCTTGTTGCCCGCAACGACTTCCCAATCCGCAATGTTGCCGGCAACAACGCGAAACAGTGGATGCGGCTCGGGCAATTTAACGGACGCAAACTTACTACGCAATGACGGCGCACGCGCATCGAGCTTGTGCGTCAGATGCGCCCATTCGTAATTGATCTGCCCTCGCGTGACCCGCAGTGCTTCAACTGCACCGCCCCTGCCGATTTTTGACACATCAAATTGGTAGCCCCGGCGCACGGCTTCGGCCTGTACCGCGCGTAGGTAAATTGCGATGGTCTTGCGTGGCGCCGGTGTTTCAAGGAACCGCATCAGTTGCGGATGATGTTTGTAGCCGCGCGTCTGGCCCGCAAGCACGGCTTGCGCCAGCAGCCCTTCACGCCATAGGGCAACGAGGCCCTTAGGGTCAAGATATTTTGGGTGTAATGACCAAAGGCGCATCCGCGAGCCGCCTACTACCCCACCACCGCCACCGCCTCGATCTCCACCAGAAAATCCCCACGCGCCAGCGCCTGCACGCCCACCAGCGTGCTCGCGGGCGGATTATCCGTTGACACATACTTCTCCCGCACTGATTGCAGCAGTGCGCGTTGCTGCGATTGAAACCCAACAACGTAAACGTTGATTTTCACCAAGTCGGCGAAGCTCGCGCCGGCACCGGCCAGCGCGAGGCCGAGATTTTTATACACCTGCTCGGTTTGCGCCAGCAGATCGCCTTTGCCGACGATGTTGCCTTCGACGTCTTGCGATACCTGACCTGCAATGTAGATCGTTCTGCCGCCTTGCACGCTGATGGCAGGGGTGTAGTAGCCGGGTTTGATGAGTCCTTCGGGATTGAAGAATTTCTTTTCCATGGTAAACCTCCGTGATTGGGTCGATGGTCGCCAGCGAAAGTCTACTCCATTCCACTGTGCGAACGCGCGGGCTTGCGCATGTCAGGCCGCGCCGTTACATTGCGAATCACCGTGATGCATCGCGCGCTTCCACCATCCATCGCTTCCTGTCGCTTCCTGTCGCTTCCTGTCGCCTCCTGTTGACCATGAACCCAAACACACCACCGCAGCCCCTGCTGGACCGTTCCACCTTGATCGTGCCCTTAAGCAGCGAACGCTTTATCGCCAAGGCGCACCTGCGCGGCGCAGACAGCATCATGCTCGATCTGGAAGACGGTGTTGCACCCAATGCCAAGGCGGCTGCGCGCGAGCGGCTTGCGTCGGCTGTGAAAGAAGTCAGCCGCGGCGGCGCGCGGGTGAAGGTGCGCATCAACCGTCCGCTGGACATGGTGGTGCGCGATATCGAGGCTGCGGTGATTCCCGGCGTGTCAGTGCTGCACATCGCCAAGGTCGAAAGTCCCAGCCATGTGCATCTGCTCGCCGATCTGGTAGCCAAGCTGGAAGCCGAACGCGGACTTGCCGTAATGAGCGTGACGCTGGCCGCGTCGCTGGAAACCCCCGGTGCATTCCGCCAGGTGTACGAAATCGCCGCGGCCCATCCACGCCTGACCACCATTGGCCTGGGGCCGGAAGATTTTTCCGCCGAGTGCGGTTTTGATCCAACGCCCGAGGCGCTGTTCTATCCCAAGCAAGTCACGCTGTTTGCCGCCAAGGCGGCGGGCATCATGGCCAGTGGTTACATGGGTTCGATCGCGGACTTCACCGATCTGGACGCCTTTCGCGCGGTGATCCGCCGCTCGCGCAAGCTGGGTTATCGCGGCGGCGCGTGTATACACCCGGATCAGGTGGCGGTGCTGAATGAGGAATTCGCCCCCAGCGCGCAGGAAGTGATCGATGCGCAAGCCATCGTCGATGAAGCCCGCGCACAGTTTGCCAAGGGCGTTGGCGCGTTTCCCTACAAGGGCAAGATGATCGACATGCCGGTGGTGAATCGCGCGCTTGAAATCGTGCAGGTGGCGGCGGCAATTGTGGCGCAGGCGGCGAACGCACAACGCACGCGAGTGCTGTTGGGCAAATGATGTTTAATTCAGAATCAGCGGAGTAACCAAGTGGAAATCTGGAGCAAAGCACAAATGGCATCGATACACACGATGCTCAATCCGAAATCGTTCGCCATCGTCGGCGCCACGCCGCGCCAGCAGTACGGCGGGCGCATGCTGGCCGCCGCATTGCGTATGCAGGATCGCGTCAGAGTGTATGCGGTGAATCCGAAGTATGACGAAATCCTCGGCACGAAGTCGTACAAAAGCATCACCGACCTGCCCGAAACGCCGGATGTGGTGGCGGTGGTGGTGCCGTACAATCACGTGCTTTCCACCTTGAAGGAAGCGCACGCCAAAGGCACGCGCGCGGCGATTGTGATCTCCGCCGGGTTCTCGGAACGCGGCCTGAGCGACCGCGCGGATTTACAAGCCGAGGTCGCGGCCTATGCGCGTGAATCGGGCTTGCGCATCAGCGGCCCGAATTGTTTGGGACTGGCGAACATACGCGACGACATCTGGCTCACGTCTTCAAGCCGGCAGATGACGGGTGTGAACGGCAAGGTGGGACTGGTGTGCCAGAGCGGCGCCACGCTGTTCGGGCCGTTTCTGGCGCGTGCCGCCGATTCGGGCATGGGTTTAAGTTATGTGGTTTCAACCGGCAACGAAGCCGATCTGGATTTTGCGGACTTCGCGCGCTACCTGCTGGATGACGAAGGCACCACCGTGATCGCCGGTTTTGTCGAGGGCTTCAAAGACGCGCAGAAATTTATCGAAGTCGCCAAACTCGCCGCCGAGCGTGGCAAGCCTATTGTGTTAATCAAAATCGGCCGTTCCGATCTGGGCAAACGCGCCGCCAGTTCGCACACCGCCGCACTAACCGGCAGCGATGCGCTGTATGACGCCATCTGCAAACAATACGGCGTGATCCGCGTGCCGAGTTACGACGATCTGCTGGAAGTCGCGCAACTGCTGGCGCAATCGAAAAAACCCGCCGCGCCCGGTGTGGCGGTGGTGTCGCACTCCGGCGGCATCTGTTCGCTGACAGCGGACATGTGCGGACAGGCAGGTCTTGATCTGCCGGTGTTGAGCGATAAGGCGCTGGGCACGATCAACGGCATACTCAAGGGTTTTGGCTGGGCGGCGAACCCGGCGGACGTGACCGGCAAAGCCAACAGCGATTTCTTCCCCGCGATCATGGAGGCGATGATTAACGAGCCGGGTGTCGGCACGCTCGCCATTGCCAGCGCGGGCAAAGAACAGCAAGCCGATCAAATCATCGCGTTGCGCGCAAAAACTGACAAGAACATTGCCTATATGTGGACCGGCACACGCGATGCCAGCCCAAGTCTGACGAAACTGAAAGTAGCCGGTGTGCCGCTGTTCTACACGCCGGATTCGCTGGCGCGCGGGCTGCGCCATCTGATCGATTACCACGCATGGCATGAAAAGCGCATGGAGCAGGGTTTCGCCACCGCACCTGCGATCAGCGCCGCGCAAACAGCAACGCTGGCGACGTTGCGGGCGCACAAACGCAGCGCGCTGTCGGAGTCCGAAAGCAAACAGCTCATCGCCGCGTGGGGCGTTCCCACCTCGCTGGAAGTCCTGGCAAAAGATGCCGAGGGCGCGGTGAAGGCCGCCGAGAAAATAGGCTATCCTGTTGTTTTAAAATCAGATTCCTCAGACATCCCGCACAAGACCGAAGCTGGCGTGGTGCGCCTGAATCTGCGCAATGCCGATGAAGTGCGTGCCGCGCACGCAGCGATTTTGTCGAACGCAAAACAACACGCACCCAAGGCAACACTCAACGGCGTGCTGGTGCAGGAGATGGTGAGCGGCGGCGTTGAGGTGATTGTCGGTGTGAGTTACGACGCGCAACTCGGCCCCACGTTGCTGTTCGGCACGGGCGGCGTGATGGTCGAAGTCTACCAAGACGTAGCCATGCGCCACTGCCCGATCACCCCCACCGAGGCGCACGACATGATCGCCGAAGTCAAAGGCGCGAAGCTGCTGCAAGGCTTTCGCGGTAAACCTGCATGCGACATCGATGCGCTCGCCGATGTGCTGGTGAAGGTGTCGCATCTGGCGGTCAACCTCAACGGCGCGCTTGCCGAACTGGATATCAATCCACTGCTGGTTTTGCCCAAGGGGCAAGGCGTTAAGGCAGTGGATGCATTAGTCGCATTGAAAGGTTAAAGAAATGCCCCTGCCCCGCCCTGTTGCACGAAAACTGAATCACAACCGCGTCATTGATTGCCGTGGCTATGAACGCGACGATGGTCTGTGGGACATCGAAGGCCACCTTACCGACGTCAAGGCTTACACCTGGTTCAACCGCACCGGCAGCGCTGATTTGCCCGCTGGTGTGCCCGCGCACGATATGTGGATACGGCTTACCATCGATCTCGATATGAACATCCATGAATGCGTGGCCGTCACCGACGGCAGCCCGTATAAATTGTGCGGTGACATCACGCCCCGGTTCGCGCAATTGAAAGGCCATCGCATCAAGCGCGGCTGGACGCGCGGCCTCAAAGAAATTATCGGCAGCGCGCACGGTTGCACCCACCAGTGGGAGCTGCTCGGACGCATCGCCGCCGTGGCCTACCAATCAACCAATATGGCACGCCAGGCCACGCGCAAGCATCAGCCCGGTGAAATGCCGCGCACCTTTAACACCTGCCACATGTACACTGAAAAAAGCGACGAAACCCTGCGCCGCTGGCCGGAGATCTACACCGGGCCGAAGATGCGCGAGCAACTGCCGAAAGTTTCATAGTTTCAAAGAGGAATTCCCATGTCTAATACGCACCTGAATCACCTGCTGAATCTCGCCGGCCTGCCCGCCTCGACCGCCGGCAATGTTGAAATCACCGGCTCCGATTTGCTGTTGCAAACGCCGTATAAATTTGTTGCGCCCGGCGCTGCGTGTGTGGCGGCCACGGGGCTGGCCGCCGCTGAATTGTGGCGCTTGAAAACCGGCCGATCACAAAAGGTCAGTCTGACCATGCACGCCGCTGCTGCCGCGATGCGCAGCCCGCGTTACATCAAGATCGACGGCAAAAAACCCGGCGAAAGCGAAGAAAAAATCACCGGCTTTTATCAGTTGAAGGATGGCCGCTGGATTTATCTGCATTGCAATTTTCCCAATGTGCGCGACGGTAATCTCAAGGCGCTGGGCGTGCCTATGGATAAAGAAGCGGTTACCAAGGCGGTTGCCCAACGCGAAGGGTTGGAACTCGAAGCCGCCATGTTTGCCGCCGGGGGTTGCGGCGGATTGATCCGCACCGAAGCCGAATGGGAAACCTGCGCGCATCAAAAAAGCGCGGCACAAATTCCGTTGTTTGAGATTGTGAAAATCGGCGATGCACCGGTGCAGCCGCTACCCGCAGGAGACAGGCCGTTGTCAGGCATCCGCATGCTCGACCTCACGCGCGTGCTGGCAGGCCCGGCGTGCGCGAAGGCGTTCGCCGAGCATGGCGCGGATGTGATGCGCATCACCCGCAAAGACCTGCCCGATCTGGGCGCGCCGTCCGATGTCGACACCGGCATCGGCAAACTTCAGGCGCACATCGACATGCGTGACGCGGTGCAAGCCGAAACCATGCGCGGGCTGGTGAAAGACTGCGACGTATTTTTGCAAGCCTATCGCCCCGGCGCGCTCGCTGCACGCGGCCTGTCACCCGAAGCGCTCGCACAAACACGCCCCGGCATTGTGTACGTAACGCTCTCGGCGTGGGGCCACGAAGGTCCGTGGAAGCACAGCCGCGGCTACGACACCGTGGTGCAATCGTTTAACGGTATGGCGTGGCGTCCGAATAACGAAAGGCCCGCCTTCCTGCCCGGCTCGCCGCACGATTACATCGCCGGTTATATCCTCGCCTTTGCCACCATGGTGGCGCTGTATCGCCGTGCCACCATCGGCGGAAGCTGGCTGGTGCGCACGTCGCTGGCGGGATCAGGCGAATGGTTTCGCGGCATGGGGAAATTTTTGCCCGCCGAGTATCAAAATCTACCGCTGGAATTACCCGCCGAGGTGTTGCCCACCTTGCTGATGGAACACGATTCGCCGTGGGGCCGTGTCACGCATTTGAAACCGGCGGTGCAACTGTCGGAAACGCCGGGACGCTGGGAGCGCCCTGCTTCGCCGCGCGGCTCGCATGCGCCGGTGTGGCCCGCGCGCGGGTAAACGGAAGTGATGAAATTTCAAAAGCTTTTAGCCACAGATGAACACAGATTTCCACGGATACCCCAAGCGCGATCTACGTAAATCTCATTTTATACTAAGTATCTGTTTTTAAAGGATTATTTATGATAATAGACTGCCACGGCCACTACACCACCGCGCCCAAGGCGCTGAAAACCTATCGCGATCAGCAAATTGCGTCGTTGAACGATGCCGCATCGAATCCGATCGCGCCCAATCTCAAGGTCAGCGACGACGAAGTTCGCGAGTCGATCGAAAAAAACCAGTTGCGGATTCAACGCGAGCGCGGCGTTGACCTCACCATTTTTTCGCCGCAAGCCGGCGCGATGGCGCATCACATCGGCAACGAAACCACCAGCAAACACTGGACGCAAGCCAGCAACGACATGATTCATCGCGTGAGCACGCTCTATCCGAAAAATTTTGTGGGTGTGTGCCAATTGCCGCAATCGCCGGGCGTGAATCCCGCGAACTGCGTGGCTGAATTAAAACGCTGCGTCGAACAACTGGGCTTTGTCGGCTGCAATATTAACCCTGATCCGTCCGATGGCAACTGGAGCGGCCCGCCACTGACCGATAAAAGCTGGTATCCGTTGTATGAAGCGATGATCGATCTCGACGTGCCCGCAATGGTG
>JAYVQD010000543.1:0-14498 GCA_043777275.1 Nitrosomonadales bacterium | reverse complement strand
CGGCTGGTCGATGCGGGCAACACGGTGGTGCTGATCGAACACAACCTCGATGTCATCGCCGACGCCGACTGGATCATCGACCTCGGCCCCGAAGGCGGCGACGCGGGCGGGCGCATCGTCTCGCAAGGCACGCCACAGGAACTCGCGCGCCAACCAAAACGCTCGCATACCTCGCGCGTGCTGGCGGAGTTTCTCAGTACGCGATCCGTGTAGGGCGGAAAAGCGTAGCGCCTTCCACCGAGCGACTGGTGAAGCATTCTGAGTTTGCCACTTGGCACATCCTGCATGTATCCGGGTCGCCAACGAATGCGGCGGAAGGCGCTACGCTTTTCCGCCGTACATCTACCGCAACGTTGCGTGTGCGAGTACACGCGGCGAAATCGCGCTTACAATAGCGCGATGTTCAGCATAGCAAACCGTTTGGCCTCGAATAATGCCGATACACGGCGCAGATGCCTAAAAAATGAAACCCTCTGAAGCCCTGCAAGTCCACCGCGCCGCGATTCGCGGTGTTGTCGAGGCGCATCGCGCTCGAAATGCCCGCGTGTTCGGCTCGGTCGCGCACGACGCGGACACGGAAGGCAGCGATCTGGATATTCTCATCGACCCAACGGCGGAGACAACGCTGTTCGACATCGGCGCGATCCGCTATGAGTTGCGCGCGCTACTCGGGGTGCCGGTGGATGTGCTGACGCCGAATGCGTTGCCGGATAAATTCCGCGACGCAGTGCTCGCAGAAGTGGTGCCGGTATGAGCGGTGATCCACAACTTCGAGGTGATTGGCGAAGCCTGCCGTAACATAGAGCGCAATCATCCCGACTTCGTTGCCGCCCACCGTGATTTACCGTTTGCATTCGCCTATGAGATGCGCAACGCGCTGGCCCATGGCTACTTCAAAGTAGATCTGGGCATTGTCTGGAAGACCATAGAGAGTGATCTGCCGCACCTGCAACAGCAAGTGCAGGCACTGATGCCTGACACGCCGAATAAGTAGCATACCCGGCTTTCCGGTACCAATGGATATCATACCTCGTGCGTGCTAGCAGAATTTTGGGCTACGCGGTCACGGTAGGTCGGAACGCGCGTTTCCTTAGCGCCCCAGATGCAAGTCAAAGAACCTGGCCACCTCGCCGTGGTACTCCTTGACCTCCGGTGCGTTGATGTCACTTATGTACTGTGCGTGCGATTGACCTTCCCACATTTGCAGCACCGCTTCGACGCCAGCCGCACGCAATTTGCGATGCATGCGAACGGTGTTGGATAGGTACAGATCGCGCGTGCCGCTGGTAAGAATAGCCGGTGGAAATCCACGCACGTCTCCATAGATCGGCGAGAGCAGCGGGTCTTTCAAGTCACGCCCGTTGGCGTAAAGTAGCCCCGTCGCACGTATGAACCCATCCTGCGTTCCCAAGACATTGTCAACCATTTCGTTGACAAATAAGCTGTCTCCGGTCTTGGTCAAATCTACCGTGGGCGTGCCCGGAGCGATAGCGCCCGGCATAGGCAAGCCCTCCATCTTGGCGCGCAGCAAAGTGGTGAACGTCAAGCTGCCGCCAGCCGAGGTGCCGAAAATGCCGACGTTTTTCGCGGCGTTCGTCTTTAGCAACTCACGATACACCGCCACGGCGTCGTCCAACGCCGCAGGAAACGGGAAATCGGGCGGCATACGATAGTCAACCGATATCACTTTGAAACCGGCGAATCCCGCCATCAAGATGGCTTCTCTGGTGCCGGCCTCACCGGGGTTATAAACTCTAATGCCGCCATGCAGGTGCAGAAGTACTCGGTTGCTATTGCCTGGCGCAATTGTTTTGGGCGTGACGATATAGGCCTTCACGCCAGCGATGGTGGCGGGCTGTACGGTTACGCCGAGCGCCTCACGGATTTTTGGCAGCCCTGCCACTACCCCACGCGCCTGCTTATCAACGATTGCCTTCCACTCGTCGGCGGTTTGTGGCACAACGTCTCGTCTGGCCGCCATTGGCCGCGCGATAACCGCCTACATTTGCGGACTGACAGTGTCGGGTATTGGGATCGTGCGCGCAGGCACCTCGCGTGCGCTCGCGGCAACGGGTAGTGCGGTTTGTTGATTCTGTGCATGTGCCACGGAAACGATGGCGAAGTCAGGCAGCAATCCCCCGAACAGCAAAAATCCAGCGACGATCCGAACGAACAATGGCACCGCAAAATGAGTTCTGAAGCGGCACATGTTTATTCCCCATTAGTAAGTCAATCCAGCGTAGCCCCAGAATCCTTAACCACCTTAGCCCACTTCACCATATCCGCCCGCAACACTTTGGTGAAGTGCTCCGGCGACCACGGCGCAGGCTCGGCACCCTGCCCGGCGAATTTGTCGATGACGTCGCGCTGCACCAACAGCTTGTTGATGTCGGTGTTGATTTTTTGCACCACCGCGGGCGGCGTGCCGCCGGTGGTGAGGATGCCAAACCATGGGTTTACTTCAAAACCCGGAAAGCCGGATTCGATCATGGTCGGCACGTCCTTCATCGAATCGAGCCGCTTTAACGTGGTGACGGCGAGCGGGCGGATCAAGCCGCCGCGTATCTGCCCGATCACCGACGGCACGCTGGCGAAGGCGATCTGCACTTCGTTGGCGATGATGTTGGTCACCGCGATGGCGATGCCGCGATAGGGCACGTGGGTGAGTTGAACGCCGCCCGCGGTGGCGACCATCGGCCCCAGCAGGTGATTCACGGTGCCGTTGCCCGCCGATCCGTATTTGATGTCGCCGGGTTTGGCTTTTGCCATTGCGATCAGCTCTTTCATGTTTTTCGCCGGCACGTTGTTGCCGGCAACCACTACATACGGCACCACCGCCAGATTCGCGGTGGGCTCGAAATTTTTCACCGGATCCCACGACAGGTTTTTGTAGAGCGCGGGGTTGATCGCGTGTGTGCCGGGAAAGCCCAGCACCCACGTATAACCGTCGGGTGCGGCGCGCGCGGTCATCTCGGTGCCGATGTTGCCGCCGGCCCCGACGCGGTTATCGACCACCACTTGATGCTGCCATTGCTCGGTGAGCTTTTGCGCGATGATGCGCGACAGCACGTCGGATGCCCCACCCGGCGCTTGCGGCACGATAAAGCGCACCGGCTTGGTGGGATACGTCGAAGCGGTCTGCGCATAAACATCGCCTGCTGCAAGTGCCAGCACTGCGGTCAACATCCATCCGGTTTGTTTCATCGTGCGCTCCTACAGAAAATCTGGTTGTTATCGCGGGCGGTCGCCCTGCAAGGTTATGCGGTGCATCACGCGCCGGTAGCCGTGGTAATCGTTCACCGGAAAATGCATCGCCGCGCGATTGTCCCACAGCGAAATCGAGCCGGGCCGCCACTGGAAGCGGCAGGTGAATTCGGGCCGCACTTGATGCTGGTGCAGGTAGTCGAGCAGCGGTGCGCTTTCGTCTTCTGTCCAACCCTTGAAGCGCACGGTGTGACCCGGATTGACATACAGCGCGCGGCGGCCGGTTTCGGGATGCGTGCGCACCACCGGATGCTCGGCTTCAAACACCTCGTGCGCGCGCGCGGTGGGGCTTTGGGCGACGCGATCTTCGCGCGATTTCGACACGTCGGCTTTGGCGGAACTGCTGACGCCGGTCAAGCTGTCCACGGTGCGCTTTAAGCCGTCCGACAACGCTTCATAGGCGAGATACTGATTCGCGAACAGGGTGTCGCCGCCCTGCGGCGGCAACTCGCGTGCGAGCAAAAAAGTGCCCATCGGCGGTGTTTCAAGATAGGTGGTGTCGGAGTGCCACATGCCGCCGAAATTGATGCGCTCGTGTTCGAGTTTGATCACCGGCGTAATAACCGGAAATCCATCGAGACCCCGGATGAACGGATACTCGACCGGCGCGCCGAAGCGTTCGGCGAACGCCAGATATTGCGCGCTGCTGATGTCCTGATCGCGGAAGAAAATCACCACGTGGTCATGCCACGCGCGGCGAATCTCGGCGATGGTTTCGTCGGACAACTCGCGCCGCAGATCGACGCCGCTGATTTCGGCTCCGATGGCGCCGGCGATTTTTTGTACGGTAATCCCTGTTTCTGACATGGCGCCCTCTCGTTCCACTGTTCTCGCTCAGTATACCGGACACAGGGTTATAATTTCCCGCAACCCCCAAGGAACGCTAAGGAACCCGCCATGATCCAACGCCTATTGTTACTCGCCGCCCTGCTGCTCACGCTTGCGGGCTGCGCCACCCACAACACCGTCAGCGACGGCGCGGACGGCAAGCTCATGTTGAAGGGACATGATCCGGTGAGCTATTTCACGCTCGACAAGCCCGCGCCCGGCAACCCCGGCATCAAGACCGATCATGAAGGCGTCATCTACCGCTTCATGAACGAGGAAAACCGCGCGCTGTTTGTAAAAACCCCCGACAAATACAAACCCCAGTATAACGGTTTCTGCGCCAACGGCCTGGTGTATGCCATACCGCTCGGCGGCAATCACGACACGTACAAAATCATCGATGGGCGGCTGTTCATGTTCGGCGGCGGCAACTCAAAAAAATATTTCGAGATGGATCAGCAACGGAACGTGACGTTGGCGGAAAATTACTGGAAAACCGAAGTGCAAAACAGCATCCCGCGCCTGCAATCGTGGAAACGGCTGCTGTTCAAAGTGCCGCACTACAAGACCAACAAAGAACTGGCGACCGAATGGGAAGCACGTCAGGCCAAGAAATAACGTGAGTGCATGGCGTGGCCTGGCCGCGTTCGCTGTTCCCGCCGCAATTATCGTCACCGCCCAGGTGCTCGGCACGCAAGTGGCGGCTTTGCCGTCCGCCGCTGCCGCGCTGGCACGATACACACCGGCCCTTATTCTGGCGGTGGGCGCGTTGCTGGCGATGGGGTTCCAGCGCGGCAGAATATTCTTCGCCCTGGTTACACTGGCGGTTGCGTGGGTTAGCTACGGCAGCTACCTGAGCGCCGCCCCGGCTCTCGGCCTTGCGGGTTTTACGGCGCGCACGGTATTTGCCGCGTTGTGTATTTTCGTGCCGGTCAATCTCGCCGCGCTGGCGCTCACCCGCGATCGCGGCATCTTCAATCTGCACGGCCTGCTGCGCGCGGGCATCATCGCGCTGGAATGCGGCGCAACGGCATGGCTGATCGCCGCGGGCAATCGCGAGACGGTGGATTGGCTCTATGCGCCGCTGACCGATTTGCTGACCGCTCTGCCCGCAGCGTCGCGCATACCGCAGATGGGCTTGCTGCTGATGGCCGCGGGCGTCGCGACGGGCATCGCGCTGTGGTGGCGGTCGCGCCTGGCGATTGATCTTGCGTTCGCCGCGGCGATCGTCGCGTGGGCCCTCGCCGCCCATAACATCACGCAGCCGGAGCAGCACATGCTGTTCACCGCCGCCGCTGCGTTGATCCTCGCCATAGCGGTGCTGCAGGATGCCTACCGCATGGCGTTTCGCGACGAACTCACGGGCGTGCCGGGGCGCCGCGCGATGAACGATCATTTCGCGCGCCTGGGGCGGCAGTTTGTGATCGCGGTGGTTGACATCGATCATTTCAAGAAATTCAACGACACCCATGGGCACGATGTCGGCGATCAAGTGTTGAAGATGGTCGCCAAACGCATTGAGCGCGTGGGCGGCGGCGGCAGCGCTTATCGTTTTGGCGGCGAGGAATTCGTCATCGTGTTCCCTGGCGCTGCCGCTGGCCGCGTGATACCGCATCTGGATGCGTTGCGCATCGACGTCGCCCAGCACGGCCTGGTCTTGCGCGCGGCGGATCGCGCGCCGCAATCGCCCTTGGGTAAACGCGCTATCCCACGCGAGCCGCGCAAGCCGCGCGCCGCGCGTTCATCACACACCGGCGCAAAAAAACTGTCGGTGCATATCAGTATCGGCGTGGCCGAGCGCAACGACAAGCTGCAAACGCCAGCCGCCGTCATGACAGCTGCGGATAAGGCGCTGTATCGCGCGAAACGCGGCGGACGCAATCAGGTCAGCCGGTAGCATCGCAAGTATCTGTTTTTAATCACTTTTTTGTACGTCACTGATCTGACGCTACAATCCACCGCATGCTGAACATTGCCGCACTACGCCAGGAATATATGCGCGCCGGACTCGACGAGCGCGACGTGCTTGCCGATCCGCTGGCGCAATTTACACGGTGGTTCGACGACGCCGTGAAAGCGGACTTAACGCTGCCCAACGCGATGACGCTGGCCACCGTTTCCGCCAGCGGCAAGCCGGCGGCGCGCGTGGTGCTGTTAAAAGGCGTGGATCACGGCGGCTTTGTGTTCTACACCAACTACCACAGCCGCAAGGGCCGCGAGATCGATGCCAACAGCCATGCCGCGCTGTTGTTCGGCTGGCTGCCGCTGGAACGGCAGGTGCGCATCGAGGGCACGCTCACGCGCGTCAGCGCGCAGGCATCAGACGAGTATTTTGCCAGCCGCCCGCTGGGCAGCCGTCACGCCGCAATTGCCTCGCCGCAAAGCGAATCCATTGCCGACCGGGCAGCGCTGGAAGCGCGCTATGAAAAAATCGTCAGAGAAACGGGCGACGCGCCGCCGCGCCCGGCGCATTGGGGCGGCTATCGCTTGCTGCCGCTGGAAATTGAATTCTGGCAGGGCCGCGAGAACCGCTTGCACGACCGCTTGCTGTTCAGCAAAGCCGGGCAAGATTGGCGCATTACGCGGCTGGCGCCGTAATTAAGCTACGACACACTACGGCACGCGACGGCGCGCCACGAACTACAAAATCTGCTTGCCGATCCACCATGCCACGGCGGCCACAAACGCCGAGCACGGTATGGTCAGCACCCACGCCCACACCAGCCTGCCCGCCACCCCCCAGCGCACCGCGTTGACGCGCCGCGCGGAGCCCGCGCCGACGATCGCGCCGGTGATGGTGTGCGTGGTGGACACCGGAATGCCGAGGCCCGTCGCCATGAACAAGGTGATGGCGCCGCCGGTTTCCGCGCAGCAGCCCTCGAACGGTTTGATTTTGGTCAAGCGCTGGCCCATGGTTTTTACAATGCGCCAGCCGCCGAACAGGGTGCCTGCCGCGATGGTCGCGTAGCAGGCAACGACCACCCACATCGGGATGCCTTCCTTCGCGCCGGTGGCGCCGTAGGCAATCAACAGCATCCAGATGATGCCCGCGGTTTTTTGTGCGTCGTTGCCGCCGTGGCCCAGTGAATACAGCGAGGCGGAAATCAATTGCAGACGCCGCGACCATCGATCGACGCGACGCGGCGTGGCGCGCCGCGCCAGCAACGAAAAAATCACCATCAGCATCGAGGCCAGCACAAATCCGAGCAGCGGCGAGATCACAATAAACGCCACCACCTTGATCAGCCCGCTGGACACCAGCGATCCGGCGCCCGCCTTGACCACAGCCGCGCCCACCAGCCCGCCGATCAGCGCATGCGAGGAACTCGACGGAATGCCGTAGTACCAGGTGATAATGTTCCAGAAAATCGCGCCGACCAGCGCGCCGAACACCACGTACTGGTCGATGATATCGGCGTCGATGATGCCTTTGCCGATGGTCGTCGCCACCTTCAACTGGAACACAAACAGCGCGATGAAGTTGAACGCCGCCGCCATGGCCACTGCCTGATGCGGCTTGAGCACACCGGTGGAGACCACGGTGGCAATGGAGTTGGCTGCGTCATGAAAGCCATTCATGAAATCAAACACAAGCGCAACCACAATGAGCAAAACCAGCACTTCAAAACTCATGCGAAACCTTTCTTGTTATCGCAGAAGCCGCCCGGCGATCAGGAATTTTCAAGCACAATGCCTTCGATGATGTTGGCGACGTCTTCGCAGCGGTCAGTCACGGTTTCCAGCAGCTCGTATATCGCCTTCAGCTTGATGACCTGACGTACATCGGGCTCGTCGCGGAACAGCGCCGCCATCGCGGCACGCATCACATGGTCGGCCTCTGACTCGAGACGATCGATTTCATCGCAGGCTTTGAGGATCGTGGGCGCGTTATCCAGGTTCGACAACTGGCTTACCGCCACTTTGACCTGTTCGCAGCACAGCACGCACAGCTCGCCCAGTTTCTGCGCCTCCGGCGTCAATTGCTTCACGTCATACAGAAATATCGACTGCGACACATCCTCCATCAGATCGAGAATGTCGTCCATGCGCGTGATCAGTTGATGTATTTCGTCGCGATCGAGCGGGGTGATGAAGGTTTTATGCAGCAGCTCAAGCGTGGTTCGCGTGATCTTGTCGGCACGCTTTTCGATGGTCTCGATGGCATAGGCGCGGTGCTGAATATCATCGCCCTTCACCATCAGCGCCACCAGCTCATGGCTGCCCAGCACGATCTGCTCGGCGTGTTCTTTGAACAATTCAAAGAAGTGCCCTTCCTTGGGCATCAGACGGCCAAACATAGGGGGCTCCGTTCAGGGTGTTTCGGGTGGGGACTGCACGCGGCGCGTAGTGTAACCGCTTCCGCATTGCGGCGTGCGGCGGTTGGCGCTCGGCGGTCGATTATGGCCCGCGTTATAATCATTACCTCTCCCGTCTGCCCCATTCTCGTTACTGCCGTCTTGTCACTGCCGCCGCACCCCTGGTTTAACCCGCTGCTCGCCTGGTATTTCGTCGCGATCTGGGGCTCCGGCTTCATCGCCACCAAAATCGCGTTACAGCACGCGGCGCCGCTGACGTTTCTCAGCATCCGTTTTGCGCTCGGCATGGTGTGCCTGATTCCTTTCGTGTGGCTGACACGCCCGTTATGGCCGGCCACGCGCATCGAGTTCGCGCACGTGGTGGTGGCGGGGCTATTGATGCACGCGGTGCATCTGGGCGGCAGTCACTACACGCAGTATCTCGGCCTGTCGGCGGGCATTACCGCGGTTTTGCTGTGCATACAACCGCTGATTACCGCGGTGATCGCGGCGCGCTGGATGCACGAAAAACTCACGGCCCTGGAATGGCTGGGCATTGCCACCGGGCTGGCGGGCGTGACGCTGATCGTGTGGCACAAGATCGATGTGCAGGAAGCCACGCTCGGCAGTTTGATCGCAGTGTCTATCGCGCTGTTCGGCGTGACGGCGGGGTCTCTGTATCAACGCGCGTTCTGTCCGCGCGTGGATTTACGCGCGGCGGCGCTGGTGCAATTTGTCGCGGTGTTTTTAGTGCTGGCGCCGCTGGCGCTGGCGTTTGAAGACAACACCGTGCGCTGGACGTGGCGCTTGGCGGGCGCGCTGTTTTATCTGGTGATATTCGCCTCGCTGCTGGCAGTGAGCGCGTGGCATTACCTATTACGCCACGGCGCCGCCACGCGCGTCACCAGCCTGATTTATCTGACGCCGGTGTTCGCCATCGTGCCGGAGTTTTTGTGGTTCGGCATTGCGCCATCGGCGATCAGTTGCGCCGGTATTGTGATTACCTGCCTCGGCGTGGCGCTGGTGGCGTGGCGGAAATCCACTGCCAGAAAGAATTAAACCAAGAATTAAATATTGTTTAAAAACAAATACTTACATTAACACTCCAGTGAGTCTCCCCCTCATATTCCTGCTCACCATTTTGCCGCACATCGCGTTCGCAGGCGCGCGCGTCACGTTATCGCTGTTCGCGCTGCATCTGGGGGCAACGCCGTTGACCGTGGGCATGATTATTTCGCTGATCGCGGTGGTGCCGATGGTATTTTCAGCGCGCTGGGGACGCCGCATCGACCGCACCGGCATTTACCAGCCGATGCTGCTGGGCGCCGTGCTGGTGTTAGCCGGTCTGCTGCTGGCGTTCGCGCTGCCGCGCATTGAAACGTTGTTCGCGGCCAGCGTGTTAACCGGCAGCGGCTTCATGCTCTATCACATCTGCGTCAATCAAGCCGCCGCGCTGGTGGGGCGGCCCGAAGACCGCGCGCGCAATTTCAGCGTGCTGGCGCTGGCGTTTTCAACCTCGGGTTTTATCGGCCCGGTGACCGCCGGTTTTGCCATCGACGGCATCGGCCACCGCAACACGTTTTTGCTGTGCGCCGGTTTCATGGTAGCGACGCTGCTGCTGCTGCACCGCCGCAAGCACTTGATCTCGCGGCATCACCAGTCCGCCGCGCGCCCGCCCGAAAAACGCGCAGGCAGTCTGTTGCGCATCCCCGCCATGCTGCGCGTGTTCATCGTCAGCGGTTTGCTGTCGATGTGTTGGGATTTGTACACCTTTGTGATGCCGATCCATGGCTCCAGTATCGGTCTCTCCGCATCGACCATCGGACTGGTGCTGGGCGCATTCGGCAGCGCGATTTTTGTGTTTCGCCTGATTCTGCCGTGGGTGGTGCAGCACTGCAACGAACGCAAATTGCTGATCGGTGCGATGGTGCTCACCGGCTGCATGCTGGCGCTGATACCGCTCACGCAAAGCGTGCCGCTGCTGATGGCGGTGTCGTTTGTACTCGGACTGGGCTTGGGCGGCACGCAGCCGATCATCATGGCCATGCTCTATGAAAAAGCCCCGCCGGGCCGCGGCGCGGAGGCGGTGGGCATGCGCACGCAGTTGCTCAACATTACGCAGGCGGGAATCCCCATGATCTTCGGCGCGCTGGGCGCATGGATGGGCATGGCGCCGGTGTTTATGGCGATGGGTGTGGCGCTGCTGGCGGGGGCGTGGTACGCGCGGCGCGAGTAGTTGCTCAGACGCACGCACGCACAAAAAAACGGCCCGCGTTTTGCAACGCGGGCCGCTCTTAAATCAGAAAAGCTTAGCTCAGGTGCTTGCTGACCAGTTTGGTCATCTCGAACATCGAGACTTGCTTTTTGCCACCGAAGATCGGCTTCAATTTGTCGTCGGCATTGATGTTGCGGCGGTTCTTGGCATCTTGAAGATCATGCTTCTTGATATAGGCCCAGATTTTTTTGGTAACTTCCGTACGCGGCATTGCGCTGTTGCCAATGACTGCGCCCAGATCGGCGCTAATTTTCATCGGCTTCATGAATGCGGCATTCGGCTTGCGCTTCGCGGCTTTTTTCTTAGCCGGGGCTTTCTTCTTAGCTGCTTTTTTCTTTGCTGCCATGGTGTATCTCCGTGGTCTGGTATGGTTAATCAGTTAGCCAATTTTGCTTGCCTTACTGCGTGCTGCAGCTCGGTGGCGCAAGAATGCCGAGGGAAATAGCGCTTGTCAATGCTTTTCTATAGGAGAATCATCTCATTTCTCCTCTGAAAAACCGCTGTCGTACCGCTGCGGCTTGCCGGACAGCCCGGTATCTGTGTAATCTTTGAGCAGACCAACCGCACCCTTTTTGTCTCGTGGAGATCGCGACCCCATGGCACTCACAGCGCAAGAGCAACAAGAAATCAACGATCTAGCGCGGCAGTTCGAAGCCGCCACCGGCGCGCAAACCGTCGCCGCCATCGTCGGAAAAGCCGACGAGTACCCGGATATCCCATGGAAAGCGTTTGCGCTGGGCGCGGCGATGGCCGCTCTGGCCGTGGCCGGCGACGAACTCATCCGCCCGGACTGGGCCAGCATTCATACGCCGCTGCGGGATGTCTCGTTGATCCTGGCGGCAGGAGTGCTGTGCTGCGTGGCGGCGATGGCACTCCCCGCCTTTGGGCGGCTGTTTCTTAACTGGGACCGGGCGCGGGCCGAAGTGCGGCAACACGCGCAGGGCATTTTTCTGCAACGCGAAATGTTCAAAACCGCCGAGCGGGTGGGCCTGCTGATACTGGTCGCGCGCTTCGAGCGCCGGGTGGTTATCCTGCCGGACAGCGGCATTGCGCGGCATTTGCCGGCGCGCGAGTTGGATCACATCATCGCCACCATGGCGCCGTTTCTGTCTGCCGCGCAACCGGTGCAGGCGTTCCGCACGGGGTTCGATGCGCTCGCGGCGCTGCTCAAGCAGCAAGGCTTCAACCCGGCGCGCAACGGCAATGAATTGGCGGACGGCGCGGTGGTCGAAAAGGGCGCATGATGAGCACGGTCCCTTTCATGCAACGGCTGTTTGCGGCGCTGGTGTTGTGCCTGCTGGCGAACGTAGCGATCGCAGCCGCGACCGACGTACCTTTATTAAGCGGACGCGTGGTGGACAACGCCGAGCTGCTGTCACCCGCCGCGCGCGAACGCATCAGCGCGGCGCTCAAGGCGCACGAGGACAAAACCACCAATCAAATCGCGGTGCTGACGCTGGCCACGCTCGGCGACGACAACGTCGAGCAATACGCCGTGCGGGTGTTCGAGACTTGGAAGCTGGGCAAAAAAGACCAAGACAACGGCCTGCTGCTGCTGATCGTGCCCAAGGAACGCAAAATACGCATCGAAGTCGGGCGCGGACTGGAGGGCACGCTGCCCGATGTCATCGCCAGCCGCACCATACGCAATGTGATTGCACCGCAGTTCAAGGCGAATCAATTCGACAAAGGCGTGGAAGAAGGCGTAGCCGCCATCGTCAAACAACTGGAGGGCAACGCCAGCGACAACCCGGATGCGAGCGCCGCGAAGGAGCCCGGCAGCGGCACCCCGTCCGGTTTCAAGGACCCCAACCTGTCGCTGGGTGAACGTATTTTGTTCGGCGTGTTTATTTTCGGCATCATCGGTTTGTTCACCGTCATCGGCGTGATGACGCCGGGCATGGGCTGGTTTTTGTATTTTTTTCTGATCCCGTTCTGGGCGCTGTTCCCGATCGTGGTGGTCGGCTTTCAAGGCGCGATGACTATTTTAGGCACGTATCTGGTGGGCTTTCCCGCGGCCAAATTACTGCTGCCGCGCACGCAATGGTTCAAAAACAAAACCCGCACCACGCTGGCCGATCGCCGCCAGCGCGGACGCTCCGGCTTTGGCGGGGTCAATCACAGCCGCGATAGCTGGTCGAGTTCGTCGGGCGGGTGGAGTTCCGGCGGTGGCGGCGGCGACAGCTTCTCGGGCGGTGGCGGTGACTCCGGCGGCGGCGGGAGTTCGGGCGACTATTGATCCCTGAATGTGACGGTCAGCCCGCCTGCTTGAGCTTGCTCAAAAAATGCTTACGGAACTTCGCCACCTTGGGCGCCACCACAAACTGGCAATAGCCCGCGCCGGGATTGCGCGCGAAATACTCCTGGTGGTAATCCTCGGCGATATAAAACACCGTGGCGGACGTGACCTCGGTGACCACCGGATCGCGCCATAACCCTGCCCCGCTCAAGTTCGCAATCACCTGCGCTGACACCGCTTTCTGCTCCGGCGAATGATAAAAAATCGCCGAGCGGTATTGCGTGCCGGCATCGTTGCCCTGCCGGTTCAGCGTGGTGGGATCGTGGATGACGAAAAAAACTTCCAGTATTTCGGTAAACGTCACCACCGCCGGATCAAACGTGATTTGCACCACTTCGGCATGGCCGGATACGCCCGCGCACACCTGCTCGTAGGTGGGATTCGGACGCGGGCCGCCCATGTAGCCCGACTCGACCGAAATGACGCCTTTCAGGTTATCAAACACCGCTTCGAGGCACCAGAAACAGCCGCCGCCGAGGGTGGCTATTTCTGTGTTGGTTTGCGTTGCGCTCATGGAATATCCTTTTATTTGCGCCGCGTGGCGTGGAATGCGTGTAACCTTTTTACACGCTAAGTCGAATTATTGATGTTTCCGTATTTCATTACACCGTTCGGGCTGAGCTTGTCGAAGCCCTGCTGCCCTTCGACAAGCTCAGGGCGAACGGATCGGGTTTGTCACGAATTATGGAAAGATCAATAAGTAGTCTGGCCTTACGATGGCTGTACTTTACCGTACCACTGCCGACTGTAAGTTCGCGACGCAAAGTCCGACCAAGACAGGAATCGCGATCGTTACCGCGTTATCAAGGAGAAAATGATGTTTCAGGTTCGTCAGTGGTTTGTAATCGCCGCGCTGTTTGTAATCAGCGCCGCCAGCGCCGTGCCCGCCTTGGCGCAATCGCCCGCAGTCAAAACCGCCAAAGCCACCTTCGCCGGCGGCTGCTTCTGGTGCATGGAGCCGCCCTACGACAAGCTGCCGGGCGTGATTTCCACCATCTCCGGCTACATGGGCGGGCATACGAAGAATCCGACTTACGAACAGATCTCCACCGGGCGCACCGGCCACACCGAAGTGGTGCAGGTGGAATACGATCCATCGAAAGTGACTTACGAAAAACTGCTGGAAGTGTTCTGGGTGAACATCGACCCGACGGTGAAAAACGCCCAGTTCTGCGACCACGGTTCGCAATACCGCAGCGGAATTTTTTATCACGGCGATGAACAACGCAAACTCGCCGTGGCATCCAAAACAGCGCTGGATAAATCCAAGCCGTTCAAGGCCGAGATCGTCACCGAGATCACCAAAGCCGGCGAGTTTTATCGCGCCGAGGAATATCATCAGAACTACTATCTGGTAAATCCGGTGCGCTACAAACTCTATCGCAACGGCTGCGGGCGCGATGCGAGGTTGAAAGAGTTGTGGGGCAAGACGCCGGAGTAGGTAACCTGTATTGAGAGGTTTAATTTCGATTTGAAATACAGCGGCTGACTTGAGCGAAATTGCGTTCTGACAAAGTCGGGAATCGGCCAGAAGCGG
>JAYVQD010000542.1:0-3678 GCA_043777275.1 Nitrosomonadales bacterium | reverse complement strand
TTTCGGGCGAAAGCATATTTCCCTATGAAACCTGAATGCCAAAACAATTTGGCGACACGAATTTTCAAGCATTTTCATAGGGGCTGAATAGAGACACTATTTGTTTTTAAATCAATTTTTTATATGGTTACAGGGTCTGTGCCTAGCGGTGGAAACAGCCCGTGATGCGCGTGATCCTTGAACGCCTGCTGCTTCGGCAGCAAGAGTGAGCAAGAGCGCACGTGCTGATCTTGCGGGTCCAGCCCGGGCAGCCGCTGGCCGGCGCGGTTGTCTTGCGCGCTTTGTTGCAGCAACCGCCGCATCATCACCACGCCGCGGTCGGTGGGACACAAGTTCTCACGCGTGCGGTCCTGCACCGTGCCCATCGACTCCTGCAACGAGGCGTCCTGCATAGCGATGCCTTCGACGCCGGAGAAATGCACGCCGGTTTTTTGCGCCGCGCGATCCATCAGGTAATCGTTGCTTTTATTTTGCAGCGGGATAAACGTGCCGGGCACGTATTTGACGTGGATGCCTTTGCCGTCTTTCATGGCGTTGACTTCGGCTTCGCTCAACTCGCGCTTCGGATGATAGTTGATGCTCCATGCCCAGCAGTTCTCGTCGTCAATCGGCACCCACACGTGACCGCCGAGCGGATGCCCGGCACGCGGCGGGATAATCGTGTGCGACGGCATGATGTACGGCGTGATACGCCAGTAGTATTGATCGTTTTCGGCGTTGCGGCGCGCGCCGACCAGCAATCCGCCGGGAAAATCGGCGACTTCAAAAAACGGCATGCGATCCTTATCGTTGTATTCGTTGCCCTTGCTGCCGACGAACAGCGGATCGGTTTTCAGCGCGCCAGAATGCAGGAAACTCACATGCGATGAGTCGATGCCGCCTTCGATGGCTTGCAGATAGTTCGACTCCTGCAAACGCTTGGAGGCATAACGCTGACGTGGCGACACCTGCGTCCATTCGAGCGCGGGCGGCGCGGGTTGCAATTCAGGCGGTCCCATGTAGGTCCAGATTACCCCGCCCAACTCGATGCATGGATACGATTTCAACTTGATGCGTTTGCACATCGGGCCGCTGCCATCGGCGCCTTCCGAAGGCAGCTCCGTGCAGTGGCCGCTGACATCATATTTCCAGCCGTGATAGGGGCAGCGCAGTCCCGATGCTTCGTTTCTTCCGAACCACAGCGATACACCGCGATGCGCACAGAATTCGTCGATCAGGCCCAGCCGGTTTTGCGTATCGCGAAACGCCACCAGCCGTTCGCCCAGCAGTTTCACGCGCACCGGCGGGCAGTCGGGTTCAGGCAGTTCCCAGTCATGCAGCGCGGGCATCCAGTAGCGCCGGAAAAGATCACCCATCAGGGTGCCGGGGCCGGTCTGGGTGAGTTCATTGTTTTGTTCTTGGGTCAGCATGGGATGAACCTCGAAAAAATGTTATAGAGAGGAGACGGCATTTTAACCGATGGCATGCGCCGCGGGCGCCAGGCGCTGCCTGATCCGTTTCATTTTCGTATTTTGTGCCGAGGCCGGCCAAATGAGTACAATTCGTCGATTCAATATTGTCGGCGTCTGCAAAAATGTCTTATTCGAGGAAGCAAAACGGTCGTTACCTGACGAGAATCATTTCGTTGGCGGCGCTTGCCGCCGGCCTGCATCCGAGCGTCGTGCTTGCGCAGCCAGCCGCCGTCTATCCGGCCAAGCCGATCCGCTTCGTGATTCCGTTTCCGCCGGGCGGCGGCAACGATCTGCTCGGACGCGCGTACGCCGAACGCCTCTCCGAGCGCTTCGGCCAGCCGTTGATCGTGGATAACCGCGGCGGCGCTTCCACGGTGATCGCTGCCGAAATCGTGGCGCGGGCGCCTGCCGACGGCTATACGCTGTTGCTCGCCACCAGCGCCACTCTGGCGGCCATGCCCAACCTGCGGCGGAAACTCCCGTACGATCCGATCAAGGACTTCGATCCGGTTTCGCTGATCACCGCATCGCCGTATATGCTGGTGGTGCATCCTAACGTCCCAGCCAAAACCGTGAAAGAACTCATCGCGTTGACGAAATCGAAGCCTGGCCAGTTCTCCTACGCCTCGCCGGGTCACGGCACGAGCAACCAGCTCGCTGCGGAATTGTTCAAATCCATGTCAGGCGCGGATTTGACGCATGTGCCGTACAAAGGTACGGGCCCGGCCCTCATCGATTTGTTGGGCGGACAGGTGGCCGCCATGTTTGCGTCCACCGCGTCGGTGCGTCCTTTCGTGCTGCAGGGCAGGTTGCGCGCCTTGGGGATTTCCACTGCGACACGCTCGCCCGCGATGCCTGAAATCGCGCCGATCGCGGAATTGGGTGTGCCGGGGTACGATGCGTCTTCGTGGGGCGGTATCGTAGTACCGCGCGGCACGCCGACGGCGATCATCGCCAAGTTGAACGCGCACATCGTGTATATCGTCAAGCAAGGCGACATGCGTGAGAAGCTCGCCGCGCAGGGGCTGGGTCCGCAAGCCAGCACGCCGGAAGCGTTCGCCGCGCATATCAAGTCGGAACTTGCGCATTACCGCAAGTTCATCCATGCGGCTGGAATAACATCTGTGGACTAGGTCCTCATGGATCGACGGCTGGCGGGGCCGCCACCGCAGTGCTGACGGATCAGGCGGGTACTGTGGCTTTGGCCATGAGATAACGTTGCACTGTTTCGCCTGTAAGCACCACGGCAGGATCGTATTCCGGCGCGTTCTCCAGTTGTTCGAGATCATTCAGTCCGCTGTTCTTGAAAATGCGGTTAATCGCGGAAATCAGGCGCGCCGGCCGCTCGGGATCGGCGTTGAAATGCTGATGAATGGTGTTGGGCGGAATGTAGATGACATCGCCGGCTTCCCATTCATAGCGCTTCACTTCCGTCTGCGCCGTCCAGTGATAGGTGTCGGTGATTTCCACGTCGCAGTCCTGGTGCAGGTCATAGCCGCAGCCTTCCAGCACATACAGGCATTCCTCGGCGAGATGGCGATGCTTGCCGGAGCGGCTGTCCGGCGGAATGATTTGCATATACGCATCCACCGTATCCATGCGCGTGTTCATTTGTTCGTTGATGAGATGCTTGAGCAATCCCTGGCGCGACATCTCCCATTGCATATCCTCCGGGCGCACCACTTTCTTGCGGCGCGCGTTGCGGGACGGTGCATTCGTCGCATCGTCGAGCAAGGCCTGATAAATTTTTCCGCTTGCCTTCCCGCGCATCCACGCTTTTGCTTCACTCCAGGCCATGGTTCTTCTCCTTTATTCGGTTGCGCGTTGTTAACGCGAGTGATTCAGGTCTTCTTCACGCTCGCGCACGACGAAGCCTTCCCCGCCGGGCGCCGGTTCGGTGGAGCGCGTTTCCACCATTTTTTGAAACAGCATGTTCATGAACAAAAACATCGGTTTGGTCTTGAACACCAGCGCGCGCGCCGGTTTTTCGGGATCGGCATTGAAATGCTGATGCACGCAATTGTTATGCACAATCGCGACATCGCCCGCCTGCCAGTCGTAGCGCACGCCGTCATGTATCTCGTAGCCGGTACCGTCGAGAATATAAAACGCCGCTTCGTTCACGTGACCGTGCTTCTGTGATTTGCCGCCGGGCCCGTATTCTTCGAGATGCAGGTGCAGGGTCTGGGTGATGCCGTCCTTGGGCTCGACGTAATGACGGCTGTAG
>JAYVQD010000541.1:0-3678 GCA_043777275.1 Nitrosomonadales bacterium | reverse complement strand
TTGCCACACGCATCGCCGACTCCGAAGTAAAACTGATAATACTTGGACCCGACGAATTGCTAATGGTTCCGTTAAATATGAAGCACTACACTAGCAGCACCCCGAAAACCAAGGGCGCAATCTTTTATTGCGCCGTATGTCTGTAGCCGAACCGGCGAACCTCACGCCATCCGCAACAACTTCGCCGCATTCCCCCCCACAATCGCATCGCGCTCGCCCGACGACAAATCCTTCAATCGCTCCACCACATCGACAGGCCGCGTGTAGCTCATGTCCGCCGGGCAATCGCTGCCCATCACCACGCGATCAACGCCCACCAACTGGATGAGGTTCATCAATATCTGATCGCTGTGGGTAATCGTGTCGTAGTGAAAGCGCCGCAAATAGCTCGAGGGTGGCTTGGTCATGTGCTTGCATTCGGCGCGCACTGTGGTGCCGTGATCCATGCGGCCGATCAGCCACGGGAAGGTGCCGCCGGCATGCGGCAGCATCACGTCGAGTTTCGGAAACGCATCCATCACGCCGCCGAAGACCAGCGACGCTGCCGCGATGCCGGATTCGTAGGGGTTGCCGAGGAAGTTGCCGAGGTGATACTTGGTCATGCGTTCCTTGCCCACGGGCGAAACCGGATGCAGAAAAATCGGCAGTTCGAACTTTTCGCATTGCTCGTACACCGGCCAGAATTCCTTTTCTTCGAGGTTCTTGCCGCCGATGTGCGTGGGGAGGTACACGCCGCGTATGCCGGGGAGCTTCGCCACGCGTTTGACTTCCTCCGCGGCGAGCGCCGGCGCCTGCATGGGCAGTGTCGCCATGCCGATGAAGCGATTGGGATGTTGCGCGTGCACCCGCGCACAGGCGTCGTTGAACACCTGCGCGAGTTTCAGTCCAAACTCCGGCGGCGCCCAGTGCACCATGGGGCTGGTGAGCGACAGCGCATGCATGTCGACGCGCGCCTCGTCCATTATTTTCAGCCGCGTGGGGATATCGATGTAGGGCGGCGTGAAGTTGGGGCGCAGGCGGATGCCGGGCATCGATACGACAGACCGGCCTTGCTCGTTGCGCGTGATTTCCACGCCGTGCTTCGGGCCGTCGCGTTCGATGGTTTCAACCCATTCGGGCGGGAACCAGTGGGCGTGTGTGTCGAGCTTCAACATCGGTCTGCTCCTTTATTGATAATATGTAAGTATTTGTTTTTAAACAATAATTTAACAATCAATCCTGCTGCATCTTTGACGCCACGATAATCTTGCGAAATTTTTCCACGTCGAGCTTCACCTTTTCAGCGAACTGTTCCGGCGAACTGTTGGTGACGGTGTGGCCGGTGGCTTCGAGTTTCTCGCGCACGTCGGGCAGCGCGACGATGCGCGAGGTTTCGCGATATACGGCTTGCGCGAGCGCCGGCGGTGTTTTTGCCGGCATGAACAGGCCGTACCACATTTCCACGCCATAACCTTCCAGGCCGCCTTCGGCGATGGTGGGCACGTTGGGGATGTGCGGGCTGCGTTTGGCGCTGCTGATGCCGAGGATGCGCAGCTTGCCCGCTTCAATGTGTTTGGCGACGGCGACGTAGTTGGTGAAGGTCATGTCGGATTCGCCGGAGAGGATGGCGATGGTGGCCGGTGCGCCGCCCTTGTAGGGTATGTTTTTCATATCGACGCCGGTGGCGAGCATCATGGCGTTGCCGGCGATCTCACCGGTGGCGCCGGCAATGGCGACATTCAGTTTGCCCGGCGATTTTCTGGCGAGTGCAATCAGTTCTTTCAGATTGCGCGCGGGCACCGACGGATGAATCACCAGCACCAGCGCGGGTGCGGCGATTTCGCTCACGGCAATAAAATCACGCAGCGGGTCATACGGCAGCTTGCGATACAGCGTGGCGTTGATCGCGTGCGTGCCGGAGTTGCCGAGAATCATCGAGGTGCCGTCGGGCGCGCCGCGGGTGGCAGCTTCCGCGCCGACGATGCCGTTGTTGCTGGCACGGTTGTCGATCAACACGTTTTGCCGGATGACTTCTGTCAGCTTGGGCGCGAGCAGGCGCGCGATGAAATCCGGGCCGCCGCCGGGCGGGTTGGGTACGATGATTTGCACCGGGCGTGTGGGTTGCCAGAGCGTTTGCGACGGCGGCGATTGTGACGGCAGCGTTTGCGACTGCGCGTGCGCCATGCCGCAAGCCAGCGCCAACAGGTTCAGACACAACTGCGGGAGCACACCTTTCATGACCTCTCTCCTTATGGATACGTGTTCGCAGGACATTTTACGTCGCACGCCAGCATGCGGATACACTTGTTTGCCGAGGCACGGCGCTTGGACTAAGATGTTACGACGAGGTGGCGGCACCGTAGCCCGTGCGGCGCTGAAATCATCGCGATATTTTGGTGTTTATATAAATCGATTTAAAACAAATAGTTACATTAATCAATTTATTTTGCGCGAGGTGAAACCATGAAGCTCATGTATTTCAATGATTTCCGTCTGGGCGTACTGAACGGCGACGCTGTTGTCGATGTGATGTCGGCGGTGCAAAACATTCCCCACACCGGCCCCGGCAATTTGATTAACGGCGTGATCGAGCGCTGGGCCGATGTGCGCGGCAGAATCGAGAGCGCGGCGAAATCGGGCAAGGGCCTGCCGGTGGCGCAGGTAAAAATCCGTCCGCCGCTGCCCAAGCCGATCAACGTCGATTGCATGGCGGTGAACTACATGGAAGACGGCACGCGCAAGCAGGCGGCCGAGATCAACGCGTTTCATAAATCACCGGGCTGCATCGTGGGCCACGGCGACACCATGGTGATGCCGGATATAGCGCTGTCGATATTGGAAGGCGAAGCCGAACTCGCCGTGGTGATCGGCAAGCGCGCCAAGTATGTGTCGCAAGACAAAGCCATGGAGCATGTGTTCGGTTACGTCAATTTTATCGACGGCTCCGCGCGCGAAGCCACCAAACTTGGCAACTCGTTTTATCAGGTGAAGTCGCGCGACACCTTCGCGCCTATAGGGCCCTACATTGTGACGACCGACGAAATCAAAGATCCGCACAAGCTGCAAGTGCGGCTTTGGGTCAACGGCCAGATCAAGCAGAACTACAACACCGACGATATGGCGAACAAGATTCCGCGCTGCATCTCGTGGATCTCCGGCATACACGAGCTGGAGCCGGGCGACATCCTCGCCACCGGCACCAATCACCGTGGCTTGTCGGCGTTTCAGGGCGGCGACACGGTTGATCTGGAATGCGAAGGCTGCGGCAAGCTCACCATCAAGGTGCGCGACGAGCACAACCGCACCTGGGCGCGCGAGACGCGGCTGGACCGCGAAGACAAAGGACTCAAAGGCACGACGCCGCAATTGACCGGAAAATACGCCAAGGCCGCCGGCGGTGCTGCGGGTGGTTGACGCCCCTGGACGCATGAGGCGTGGCGCGCTGGCGATGCTGCTGTTCACGGCGGCATTGCCGGTAGCGTCGCAGACCGCTGCACCGCCTTCGCCGCAAGTGAATTACCCCACCAAGCCCATCCGCATTGTTGTGCCGTTCACGCCGGGCAGCGCCAGCGATATTCTCACGCGCTTTATCAGCCCGAAGCTGGTCGACGCGTGGGGGCAACCGGTGGTGGCCGACAACCGTGCGAGCGCGGGCGGCACGGTGGCCGGGGGCATCGTGGCGACGGCTGCGCCCGATGG
>JAYVQD010000540.1:0-14519 GCA_043777275.1 Nitrosomonadales bacterium | reverse complement strand
GCTGTTCACTTAAGCCCTTTGCCCGTTCGCCCTGAGCCTGTCGAAGGGCATTTGTGGTTCGACAAGCTCACCACGAACGGCTAAGTGAACAGCATTGCCACTTGACATGGCGTTTTGCGGCAACGCACAAATATTTTGCTACAAACGCTTGACTTCCTGATTTTGACCCTTATAATTTGAATTGTGCATCGCAGCAATATTGAAGAGAAACCTGCGATGAAAATATCATAATTTAATTAACTAATTGTTTTTAAAGGAGATTTTTATGTATCAAGCCCCTGAACAGTTTGCCGCACTGAACAAAGCCAACCTCGAAGCGGCTGCTCGCTTCGCCAACGTCGCCTTCGGTGGCGCAGAGCGTCTGCTCGGAATCCAGTTGCAAGCCGCCAAAGCCGCTTTGGCCGATGGCGTGGACGGCGCGAAAACGCTGGCCACCGTTAAAGACCTGCAACAGTTCGCCGATGTGAAAGACACCGTCGCGCAACCGGCGTTTGAAAAAGCCGCCGACTACATGAAAAGCATGTATGACGTTGCCAGCGAAACGCAAGCCGAGTTCGGCAAGCTGATCGAACAGCAATTCGCCACGTTCAACAAGCAAGTCGTCGTTGCGCTCGACAAATTCGCGGAATCCGCCCCGGCTGGTTCGGAAGTCGGCATCTCCGCGTTGAAGTCGGCGCTGGTGACCAGCAACGCAGCCTACGAAAATATTTCGAAAGCGGCCAAGCAGTTCAACGACACCGCCAAAACCAACCTCGAAGCCGCTGCCAAGCGCGCTGCGCCGGTGGCGAAAAAAACCAAGAAGTAATTTTTAATGCAGTAACGTAAAAAGCCCCGGGGCGTGAGCTTCGGGGCTTTTTTCATTTTTTGACCGCTTTATGGCGCCGCGAACACCGGCGCATCCGTCCACGGAAAATTCATCTCACTCACACCCTGCTTGAGGTCAACCATCGCCGCCGCCACTTGCGCGGGATCGCCTCTCGCACCGAGCTCAATAAAGCGTTCCGGCTGCACGCGCGGCAAACTGAAAATTTTCAACAGCGGAAATTTTCCCTGCACCACCTTCATCAGATCAATCAACAGGCTCTCGCCCGCTTCGCGCACAATGATCGCGGCTTCGCCGATACGGTTGGCGTCAAACCAATGGCTGTAATGGGTATCGAGCACCCATTGCATCATCGGCCACGCCATCTGCGGAAAACCTGGCAGAAAATAGATATTGCCGAGGTTGAATCCTGGTATGCGATTAAATGGATTCGGGATAATCTTCGAGCCAACAGGGAATGTGCCCATCTCCAGCCGCTGCGGTGTGACGCCCTTGGGATCATCAACAAACCGCGCGCGAATTTCGGCTTCCGCATCGGGATGCAACTTCAGCTCCACACCCGCTGCCGCCGCCGCGCACTGGCGCGTATGGTCATCCGGTGTCGCGCCGATGCCGCCGAAACTGAACACCACGTCGGGCATCGTCAGCGTGCGTTTGATGGTGGCGGTAATCAGCTCACGATCATCACCCAGATAATGGCCCCACGAAAGCTCCAGACCGCGTGACGATAACGACTCGATGACTTTCGCCATGTGTTTGTCCTGACGCTTGCCGGACAGGATTTCGTCCCCGATGATGATAGCGCCAAATTTCATGCAAAATCCTTTCTCGTGTCTCTGCCCCACGCGCACCTACTGATGAATGTAAGACTCCAACTGCTTGATGGTCTCTTCGCGGTCGGCAATCACTTCTTTCACCAGATCGCCGATCGACAACACACCGGCGAGTTTACCGGCATCCACCACGGGAAGATGACGAAAACGATGCTGGGTCATCAACGCCATGCAGTCGTCCACCGTTTGTTCTGATCTGACTGTGATGACTTTTTCAGTCATGATCTCGCGCACTGCGGTGTCTTGTGACGAACGGCCGCGCAGAATAATCTTGCGCGCGTAATCGCGCTCGGAAATCACCCCGGCCAGACGTCCGTTATCCAGCACCACCAGCGCACCCACCCCTTTTTCCGCCATCAACTTGATCGCATCAAGCACGCTGACCTCCGGCGCTACCGAGTGAATAACCGCGCCCTTTGCTTCCAACACCTGCTTCACTGTTTTCATCGCTGCCTCCATCCATGGTCTGGTTGGCTTGCCACGAAACCGCTGACAAACAACTACAGCAAACAGTGTATTCCCGTTTCAGGCACGGATAAAGCTCGATTAGCGCGATTATTTTGCCGCGCCAGCCGATGCGGCGTTGATGGCATCGGCCATCCACACGATGTTTTGCGCCATGCGCAGGTTGGCCATGTCGATCAGGCGGCCGTCGATCTGCACCGCGCCGCGTTTCTCACGCGCCGCCTCTGCCATCGTCGCCAGCACGCGGCGCGCATCAGCTACTTCTTTTTCGGCGGGGCTAAACGCCTGATTCGACGGCGCAATTTGCGACGGGTGAATCACCATGCGCCCGGCGAAACCCATCGCGGCGGCACGTTGGGTCGCGGCGGCAAAACCCGCCGCGTCCTTGATGTCGCCAAACGCGCCGTCGAGCGGACGCAGCCCGTACGCGCGGCACGCCACCACCACGCGGCTCTGCGCGGCGTGCCACGGATCGGTTTGCGTATAGCTGCGCTGGCCCGACGCATCCGCGTCCCCCAATACGCCGTGATCGGGGTGCAGCCCGCCAATCGACGTGGTGCGCATGCGTAATGACGCCGCCAGATCGCCCGCGCCAAAATACATGGCCTCCAGTCGCTTGGAGGATTGCGCAATGGCTTCAACGTTGGTCAGCCCCAGCGCGGTTTCGATCAGCGCCACGAAACCAATACGTTTGCTGCGCGCTTTCGATTGCTCGATCTGCGTCACCAGCATATCAAGCGCGTAAATGTCCGCCGGCACGCCCACCTTGGGCATCATGATCATGTCCAGACGCGGACAGTTTTCAACGAGGTCGATCACGTCGCGATACATATAGTGCGTGTCGGCGCCGTTGATGCGCACGCTCATACCCTTGTTGCCCCAATCGACTTCGTTCAGCCCCTTGACTACATTCGAGCGCGCCTGTTCCTTGTCGCCCGCCGCAACCGCGTCTTCCAGATCCAGAAAAATAACATCCGCTGCCGAGCGCGCGGCTTTTTCAAACAGCGCCGGTGTTGAGCCGGGCACGGCGAGTTCGCTGCGGTGCAGGCGGGCAGTGACGCTTTCGGGTTGGGTGAAGCTCATCGTTTACTCCTTAAGGATGAAGGATGAAGGATGAAAAAAATCAACAACAGACCATCGGTCAGGTTGTTTTCATCCTTCATCCTTCCGCCGTCATCCTTTCGCGCCATTACGGCTCATGCTTTCGAGCACATCGATCAGCACCGAGAGATCGCTCGCGCCATCGCCGCGCCCGATGGCTGCATTCACATGCTGCATTGTCACCGATGCCGCAGGCGCCGCTGCGCCATGTTCATGCACCAGACCCAGCGCGATATTCAAATCCTTGTGATACAGCCGCGTATCGATGCCGTTGGCAAAGTTGCGTTCAACCATACGCTTGCCGAACACATCGAGCACGCGACTCGACGCGATGCCGCCCATCAACACGTCGCGCACTACTGCGGGATCAACGCCGCAGCGCTTGGCCAGCGACAACGCTTCGGCCGCGCCTTGTGCCGTCACCAGCAGCAGCAATTGATTACACGCCTTGGTGATCTGCCCCGCGCCGCTGTCACCCACGCGAACAATCGTTTTGCCCATGCATGCGAACAACGGCTTGATGCGTTCGAATACTTCGGGCTTGCCGCCCGCCATGATCGCCAGTGTGGCCTGCTCGGCGCCGGTGGGGCCGCCGGATACCGGCGCATCGAGCATCTCCACTCCTCGTGTTAACAACGCTGCCGCCACCTGGCGCGCCACCGCCGGTGAAATGGTTTCCATATCCACCAGCACACTGCCCGCCTTCGCGCCCTGCGCAATACCATCCTTGCCCAGCACAATCGCTTCAACATCGTGCGAATTCGTCACCATCGTGAAAATGACTTCACAGGCAGCGGCCAACGCCGCCGGTGTGTCGTAACGCGTGGCTCCGGCAGCCACCAGCGGTGCAGTCGATTCGGCACGCCGCGCGTAGACGCCCATGGTGTGTCCGTGCTTCATCAAATGCAGCGCCATCGGGCGTCCCATTGCGCCCAGTCCTATAAATCCCAGTTTCATTTTTTGTTGATTCCGTTTTTAAGGATTAACCCAGTTCGGCGGCTTTTGGCCGCTTAACGCTGCCACCAAATTTTGGGCCGCCGTCATCGCCATCGCGCGGCGCGTCGCCTCGGTCGAACTGCCAATGTGCGGGGTCAGCACCACGTTTTTCAATTCCAGAAATCCCCGATCGAGCTTGGGTTCGCCTTCGAACACATCAAGACCTGCAGCGCGTATCACGCCGGTTTTCAATGCATGAATCAGCGCTTTATCGTCCACCACGCCGCCGCGCGTGGAGTTGATGAGGATCGCGGTTGATTTCATTTTCGCGAGTTGCGCGGCGCCGATCAGTTGATGCGTATCCGGCGAATAAGGCATTTGCAGGATAATAAAATCCGATTGCGCCAGCAGTTCGTCCATGCCGACGTGCGTTGCATTGACGCGCGCCTCGATCTCCGGCGAAACGCGCTTGCGGTTGTGGTAAATCACTTTCATGTCGAAGCCTGCCGCACGTTTGGCTATCGCCTGCCCGATACGGCCCATGCCGATAATGCCGAGCGTGGCGTGATGCACATCCACGCCCAGCCATTGCTTCAACTTCCAGCCCGTCCACTCGCCTTTGCGGATGTACGACTCGACTTCGGTGATGCGCCGCGCGGTGGAGAGCATCAGCGCGAACGCCATATCTGCGGTGCTGTCGTCGAGCACGCCGGGGGTGTTGGTGACTTTGATGCCGCGCGCGGTGCAGGCCGGCACATCGATGTTGTTGTAGCCCACGGCGATGTTCGCCACCACCTTCAGTTGCGGCGCGCGCGCGATCAGCGCGGCGTCGATCTTGTCGGTCAGCGCGCACATCAGGCCGTCGCCGCGCGCAAGCCTGGCCGCCAGTGCGTCGGGCGTGTACGGCGCATCCGCCTGATTGGCATCGACGTCGCAATGCGGCTTCAGGTAATCGATCACGTCGTCGAAGATTTCCCGGGTAATCACAATGCGGGGTTTCATGGCATTCCTTTCGTTGCAAATTTTTCTTCCCAGATATTACGGCAATGCGTCTCGCGCATAAACAAGGTAGCAGCGAATCCGATCAACGAAAACAACAGCAGCACCGCCAGCGCATAGCGAAAACTGGTGAGCGTATAAACGCCGCCGCCCGAGACGCGATCGAGCACCCAGCCCACCAGCGGCTGAAGAATGCCTGCGGCCAGAAATCCGCCCGCATTGGCGACACTGGTGCCCATGCCGGCGTAGCGCGGGCGATTCACTTCTTTGGCATAGACCCACGCCATCACGAAACCCGGCGCGCACAAGCCGGTCAGTGCGAACATCACCCACGTCCATTCGCGCGGCACGCCGATAATCCACAACGCCCACATGCCGCAGTAGGCCGCCGCCACACTTATCGCGACCGTCCGCCGCAAACGCATGCGATCCGACAGCACGCTGATGCCCACCGATGACATCCCCAGCGCGATCAATATCGCCGCCGCGTGCCGGCTCGCATCCACCAGGGGCAGACCGTAGCCCTGCACCAGCATCGGCACACCCCACAGCCCGATAAAGCTCATGTAGCTGCCCGATAACCCAAAACTGATCCAGAACCCGGTCCACGTCGCGCGATTGCGCACCACTTCATGCAGGCCGTGATACCAGCGTGTGCCGGGATCGGCGGCAGGGGCCAGCGCGGCGCCGCGCACGGGGGTGGCGGGCCGGTCGCGCATCAATACCCACGTCAGCACCGCAATCACAAATGACGCTGCGCCAAGAACCACAAACACGTTACGCCACGACATCTGCGTCACCACCCACGCCAGCGGCACGGTAGCAGCCAGCGCTCCCGTGACGCCCACCACGTTGGTGAGTGAAGCCGTGGTCGCGAACTGGCGCTCGTCAAACCATGCGGCGTTGAGTTTTAACGCCGCGACAAACGTGACCGACACGCCCAGGCCCGCCAGCGTGCGGCCCACCGCGGCAACTGCCACGGTATCGGCCGATCCAAACAACACAGAACCCACGCCGGCAATCACGCCGCCCGCCGTCAACACCTTGCGCGGCCCCAGCGTATCCACCAGCACACCGGTGGGCACTTGCATCAGCGCGTAGACGTAAAAATAGGTCGCCGCCAAAGCACCCAGCGCAGCGCCACTGACGGCGAAAGCGGTTTGCAACTCGTTGGCGATGGTGCCGGGCGCGACGCGGTGGAAAAACGCAATCCAGAACGCGGCCACACCCAAGCCGATGACCACCCAGCGTGGCGGCGCGTGTTTCATTGGGAGGGGGCGGTAAAAAGTGAAATGTGAAACGTGAAACGTGAAATAAAAAACCCATTCACCCGTCACATTTCACATTTCACCGCAAAATGTTCACTTATAAAGCGTCTGCGGCAGCCACAGCCCAATTTGCGGAAACATATAGAGCAGGATAAGCGCGACCACCTGGATGCCCATGAACGGCATCATACCGGCGAAGATCTGATTCAACGTCACATGCGGCGGCGAGACGCCCTTCAGATAAAAGGCGGCCATCGCAACCGGCGGCGACAGGAACGCGGTTTGCAAGTTGAGCGCGACCAGCAGCCCGAAGAACAGCGGATCAATGCCGAAATGCGGCAGCAGCGGGATGAAAATCGGCATGAAGATGATGATGATCTCCGTCCACTCCAGCGGCCAGCCCAGGATGAAGATAATGGCTTGGGCGAGCATCATGAACTGCAGCGGCGTGAGGTTCATCGATAGCACCCACTTCTCGATCACCTCCTGGCCGCCGAGCAGCGCGAACGCCGCCGCGAATATCCCGGAGCCGACGAACAGCCAGCACACCATCGCGCTGGTCTTGGCGGTGAGGAACGACGACTCCTTGATAATCGTCCCGAATTCCCTCAGCGTGCCGCCGATGACCGCTCCGGAAAACGGGCCGCCCGTGCCGCGCTGCAAATGGCCGATGTAGCGGTATATCGCTGCCAGGAAAAATCCGCCGAACGCGCCTACCGCTGCCGCCTCGGCGGGCGTCGCCAGCCCGAACACGATCGATCCCAACACCGCGAGGATCAGCAGCGCCAGCGGGAAAAACGAGATCAGCAGCATCTTGAACACCTCGAGCCGCTCCCAGTTCCAGAGCTTGTAGATGATCCCGATAGTGGCGACGCCGATGGCGAACACGATCCAGTACCATATCGGCACCGGCAGCCGATCAGCCCGTGCCGGTGCAGATGCCGCAGCAGCTACCTCAGCTACCTTTGCGGCGGGTTTTGCCGCGGGCGGTGTCGGTGTGGCTTCCGGCTTTTCTGCTTCCGCGCCCGGCGGCGGCTGGAGGCCGCCGTCAGCGGGTTTGTCCTGCGCCTTCTCGGGCTCCGGTTCCTGCAATCCTCCCGTGGTGTCCTCTTTCACGTAGGCGCCGACCGCGCCTCCCGCTTGGACCAGGCCGACCGTGCTGGCCTCCACGTCCGGCGCGGTCGCCGAACGATAGGTAACGCCCAGCAGGACGACGATGGTGATTGCGGGGACCAGCGACATGAACAGCAACCCGAGCACGGTACGCTTCGGGACACCGGGACTGGCACGCCCCGCGAGTGCTTGCCATAACGCAGCCAGCACGTGGATTTTTTGCTGCGCCAGCACTTGGGAGTGCGGTGGTAGCGGAACCCGCTGCTCGCTCTCGGTCAACGGCGGCATCAGCGCGGGCTTCCACTTGGCGAGCACAATGATATAGCCGATGTACAGCCCCGCGAGCATGATGCCAGGGAGGAAAGCGCCGGCATAGAGCTGCACGACGGACACGCCCGCGGTCGCACCGTAGACGATCAACAGCACCGAAGGCGGAATCAGAATGCCGAGGCAACCGCCCGCAGTGACTGCGCCCGCAGCAACTTTGACGTTGTAGCCGGCCTTTAACATCGCAGGGAAAGCGAGCAGTCCCATCAGCGTTACCACGGCACCGACAATGCCGGTGGCGGTGGCGAAAATCGCACAGGTTATGATAGTCGCCACCGCCAGCGAACCCGGCACGCGCGACGTGGCCAGATGCAGGCTGCGGAACAGCTTGTCGATCAACTGCGCCCGTTCCACGAGATAGCCCATGAACAGGAACAGCGGGATCGCGATCAGCACGTCGTTCGACATCACGCCATAGGTGCGCTGCACGAACAAGTCGAGCGTTTGCGGGATAGCGAGTTTCGGGTTAACGCTGTAGTAGGCGTACCAGGCGAAGAACACGCCCATGCCCATCAACGTGAAGGCCGTGGGAAATCCGAGCATGATCGCCACCACGATCAGCGCCAGCATGAGCAGCCCGATGTGGCCGTTGGTCATGGTGGTCCACGGCATGAACACCAGAATGGCGGTCAGGATAATCGCCATCAATGAGAAGCCGAACCACAGTTCCTTGCGCAGCTTCACTTGTGTGTCTCCTGTCTCACCACGTACTGATCCAGGTTCTGGATGTCCTCATCCTTGACGTGCAACTCCTGTTTCAGTTTTTCCACGTCCACTTCCTCGACGTCCATCTCGCGCGAAGGCCATGCGCCTTGCTTGAGGCAGATCACGCAACGGATGATCTCGACGATGCCCTGCACCAGCAGAATCGCCCCGGCCAGCGGGATCACCGTTTTGAACGGATAGACCGGCGGCCCATCCTGGGTGACGGATGAGTGCTCATTGATGCGCCACGACTCGGCGGCGTAGTCATAGCCCGCATAAGTCAGGGCGATCACGCCGGGGATGAAGAACGCGATGTAAAGCACGAGGTCTATCGTCGCCTGCGTCCGCGGCGTGAAAAAGCCGTAGAGCACATCCCCGCGCACATGGCCATTCTTCGATAACGTGTAGGCGCCGGCCATCATGAACAGCGTGCCGTAAAAATAGGTCATTACGTCAAAAGCCCACGCGTGCGGCGCACTGAGCACGTAGCGGGAGAACACCTCCCACGTGACTTGAAGCGTGAGCAGCACGATACAAAAGGAGAATGCCTGGCCGACCCAAGTACTAACCTTGTCAACGAAAAGCAGAATATTCTGCATAAAGAAATCTCCGGCGATGCAACAGGCGAATGGAGCCTATTGTGCCGCGGTTGTTGTGTTACCAGCGCCCCTCAACAGAACACCATCCGCAAGCGCCGGATGGTGTTCTGCTAAAGCAGGTCAGGCAGGTCAGCGTCAGGCCTTTTTCGCCGCTGGGGCCGGAGCGCCGAAGAAATGGTTCATCGCCATGCGGCGTCCGACGTAGGTGTCCTGATCCCATTTCACAGCGCGCTCGGCGTACGCCCTTTGCGAAGCGACAATTTCCTTGAACATGGGGTTTTCCGCCGATTTCTTTTCGACTATCGCGCTCCACAGCTTGAGCTGCGCCTGCAACACCGAATCCGGCGTCTTGTAGAACTTGACGTTGTGCTTGGTCTGCAACTCAATGTAGTCCTGCGAGTAGCGGCTGATGGCCTTCCACGACATATCAGCAGAGGCTGCTTCCACGGCATTCGCGATGACCGCCCTTATTTTGGCCGGCAGCGCATCGTACTTCGGTTTGTTAAACATGATCTCGAAGGTCTCGGCATTCTGGTGGTAGCTCTGCAGCATGCACACCTTGGACACATCAGGAAATCCGAGGAGGCGATCCGAGGTGGCATTGTTAAACTCGGCTGCATCGAGCAACCCGCGGTCCATCGCCGGCACGATTTCGCCGGCGGGCAGCGCGTTGACCGCAGCGCCCATCGCGGTGAACAGATCAATGGCAAGACCATTGGTGCGGAATTTGAGTCCCTTGAAATCCTCCACTTTGGTCACTGGCTTCTTGAACCAGCCCAGCGGCTGCGTCGCCATCGGCCCGTAGAGGAACGACTGCACCGTGGTCATGCCTATAGACGCGTAGAGCTTGGCCAGCAACTCCTGGCCACCGCCATACTTGTGCCAAGAAAGCAGCATGTTGGCGTCCATGCCGAATGCCGGGCCGGAATTCCACAGCGCCAGCGCATTCTGCTTGCCGTAGTGATAGCCCAACACGCCATGTCCACCATCCAGCGTACCTTTGGATACCGCTTCGAGCAAACCGAAAGCCGGCACCACCGAACCCGCCGGCAGGACCTCGATCTTGAGTTCGCCGCCGGTCATGTCGTTCACCTTCTTGGCGAAATCGAGCGCATATTCATGAAAGATGTCTTTCGCCGGCCACGTGCTCTGCCAGCGCATAGCAGTAACGGCGCCGCTGACTACGGCAGGGGCCGCAGGCGCAGCTTTCTTATCTTGCGCTTTCGCCATCATCGGTAGTGCGGCAGCGGCCGCACCGGTTGCGGCGGCAAGAAACTTGCGGCGTGAGCCGGTTGCGCGCGCAGGCATAACCATCTTCGGGATTTTTTTAAGCATGAATCCTCCAAAGTGGAACAGTTAAGAAAAAAAACAGCAAAATCCGGCAATGAAATCGTCGAGTCCGTTTACCTGGACCACGTCCGCCATAACTTGTTGTTTTATCGATATTTTTTTCTTATTGCATCCAAGCAACCGGTGCGCAGCACTGAGATGCTATACCGGTCACCATACGAGATCAAGCGCAAATAAAATGAAATCGACAAAAATGCCGGGCAGCGGCGGTTGTGCAATAGCACTCGGCTAGGCATTCACGAGTATGACATGCACCCGATAGGGCCCATGCGCGCCGAAGGTCAGCGTTTGCTCGATATCCGCCGTGCGTGACGGGCCGGAAATGAAGTTCACCGCGCGCGGCGGGTAATCGGGCGTCTCGCGCAGCCGTTGCCAGGCTTCTTCCATGGACGGCACAATCTGCGACACACGTACCACGGCGATATGTGTTTCCGGCAGAAGGCTGGTGACCGGCGGCGTGTGCGCGCCGGAGAGCGTCATCAGCGTGCCGGTTTCGGCGATGGCGCAGAAGGCTTCGGTAACGCCCACCAGATCGGATTCGCGCGCCGGACGCGCCTGCATCGACACACCGTCGCGTGCCCAATCCAGATCACCCAGTGCTTTCCAGCACACGGCGTTCATCGGCAATTTGTTCGCCGACAAATACGCCGCCGCTACCGCCGGCACGCCTTGCCGATCCGCCGCCTCGGAGATCGACGTGGAAAGCGCCAGCGCCTTCTCACGAAACCGCGCCAGCAAATCACCCGACACAGAGGGACGCGGACTCAACGCGTGCGCATCCATGTGCGCCCGCACCAACGCCGCCGCGCCGTCACCTTCCGAGCGGCGCAACGAGCTACGAATACGTCCAAGAATGTTATCGCGCGCGCTCACAGGGTGTTTTCATCCTTCATCCTTCATCCTTCATCCTTTAACCATCACCCCAACGTAGGCATGTTGAACCCGGTCGGCACCGCGTTCGCATCCGGCCAACGGGTCGAGACCACCTTGCCGCGCGTATAAAAGCGCACGCCCTCCATGCCATGCACGTGCGTGTCGCCGAACAGCGACGAGCGCCAGCCGCCGAACGAGAAAAACGCCACCGGCACCGGTATCGGCACATTGATGCCGACCATGCCGACTTCGATCTCGCGCTCGAACTTGCGCGCCGCACCGCCGGAGCGCGTGAACACCGCGGTGCCGTTGGCGTACGGATTGGCATTGATAAGATTAATCGCCTCGTCCAATGTTTTCACCCGCACCACCACCAGCACCGGGCCGAAAATTTCATCTTTGTAAATGCGCATGTCCGCACGCACGTTGTCGAACAGCGACGCACCGAGGAAAAAACCTTCTTTCGAGTTGAAGGTGCGCCCGTCGAGCACGAGGGTTGCGCCTTCGGCCACGCCCTTATCGACATAGCCCGCCACCTTATCACGATGCGCCTGCGTCACCAGCGGGCCCATATCGGGCTCTTTGCCATCGACCGTGCCCGCGCCCGGCCCGATACGTAAGCCTGCGGCTTTTTTCTTGATCGTCGCCACCAGCGCATCACCGATGTCGCCCACCGCCACCACCGCCGAAATCGCCATGCAGCGTTCGCCCGCCGAGCCGTAGCCCGCGCCGATCAGCGAATCGGCGACAAAATCTAGATCGGCCGGGCTGTTCATGTCGGGCAGCACCACCGCGTGATTCTTCGCCCCGCCGAGTGCTTGGACGCGCTTGCCGTTTTTCGCGCAGGTCTCGTAAATATATTTCGCAATCGGCGTCGAACCCACAAACGAAATCGCCTTGATTTCGGGATGATTGAGAATCGCATCCACCGCCTGCTTGTCGCCATGCACCACGTTGAACACGCCGTCGGGCAAGCCCGCCTCTTTGAACAACTCGGCCAGCCGCATCGCGGTCGAAGGCACTTTCTCCGACGGCTTCAGCACAAAGGTGTTGCCGCAGGCGATCGCCACCGGATACATCCACAGCGGCACCATCGCCGGAAAATTAAACGGCGTGATGCCCGCGCACACGCCCAGCGGTTGGCGCAGCGAATGGCAATCCACACCGCTGCCGACTTCCTCGCTGTGCTCACCCTTCATCAGATGCGGGATGCCCATGGCGAATTCGACGACTTCGAGGCCGCGCTGCACCGAACCGCCCGCGTCCGACAGCGTCTTGCCATGCTCGGCGGTAATCAGCGCCGCGAGTTCGCCGCGATGCGCGTCAATCAGCTCACGGTATTTCATCAGGATGCGCGCGCGGCGCAGCGGCGGCGTATCGCGCCACGCCGGAAACGCGGCCTGCGCGACCGCGACAGCAGTATCGATATCCGCTTCGTTGCACAGCGGCACGCGCGCTGTTATCTCGCCGGTGGCGGGGTTGGTGATGTCACCGACGCGCGTGCTGCCGGCTGCGGCAGGCTTGTTGTTGATCCACAGCGGGATGTTCTTCACGATTTGACTTTCAACAGGTTTGTTCATTACCGGCTCCGTCTGGTTTTGTATAGTCACCGTAGGGTGCGCGTCGCGCACCGTTCAACTGCGCCACCGCGTGCGCGATGCACACCCTACTCACTACTCACTGAATGCAGCGACACCCTTGTGAAAATTAACTAAGTATTTGATTTTAAACAATTTATTACTATTACGCATTGCGCCTCGCTTGATAGAGTTCTCGAAAAGTTTTTCCCTGCGGGGCGGGCAGATCACGCCCTTGCGTCCAGCCGCCGCCCATTGGTAGCTTGTGTATGAGTTTATCGCTGCTGCCCATCACCGCCAGCACGCGCGCAGCGATTTGGGTCAGCATCGCATAGATTTTCGGGCGCTGCGCGGTCCAGCGCCACACCGCGAGCCCCCAGGTTTCGGTGCGCGGCTTCAAGCCTTGTTCAAATTGTTTTTCGCGCAGCTTGCGCATCAAATCCGGTAGCGGAATTTTCACCGGGCACACCACGCCGCATTGATTGCACAGCGTAGAGGCATTCGGCAAATCCAGTGCATTCTCCAATCCCACATACGTCGGCGTCAGCACCGACCCCATCGGCCCCGGATACACCCAGCCATACGCATGCCCGCCGACGCTTTGATACACCGGACAATGGTTCATGCACGCGCCACAGCGGATGCAGCGCAGCATGTCCTGCATGTCACCGCCGAGCAGCCTGGTGCGCCCGCCGTCGAGCAGAATAATATGAAAATGCTCCGGGCCATCGGTGTCGCCCGCTCTACGCGGGCCGGTGGTCACCGAAATGTAATTGGTGATCGTCTGCCCCGTGCCGTGGCGCGGCAGCAGCCGAATCAACGTTGAAATATCCTCCAGCGTCGGCACCACTTTTTCAATGCCGGTAATCGCCACATGCACGCGCGGCAGCGTGGTCACCATGCGCCCGTTGCCTTCGTTGGTGACAATCAGCGTCGAGCCGGTTTCCGCGACAATAAAATTCGCGCCGGAAATGCCCATGTCCGCGCTGACAAAATGCGGGCGCAGTTGCTCGCGCGCTTCCTTGCACAGTTCGGGGATGCCGGTCTTGCGCGGCAGGTGATGCTTTTCCGCGAACAAATCCGACACCTCATCGCGGCTCTTATGCACCACCGGCGCCACGATGTGCGACGGCGGCTCTTTCGCCAGTTGCAGAATGTATTCGCCGAGATCGGTTTCCACCACCTGCACGCCGGCGGCTTCGAGCGCATCGTTCAACGCGCATTCCTCGCTCACCATCGACTTCGACTTCACCGCTTTTTTTACATCGTATTTCGCCGCCAACTCACACACAATGCGATTTACATCCGCCGCCGTTTCCGCCCAATGCACGACGGCGCCGCGCGCCGTGGCATTGCGCTCGAATTCTTCAAGATATAAATCCAGATGATCGAGCGCGCGCGCGCGGATCTCCGCCGCCGCATCGCGGATCGCCGGAAAGTTTTCCAACTCCGCCACGCGATCGGCGCGGCCCTTGACGAAATTGCCCTGAAGTTTTTTCAGCGCGCCTTGAAGCGTGGCGTCAGCGAGCTTTTCGCGCGAGCGGGATTTG